>NZ_JBSGVQ010000014.1:0-7058 GCF_053608525.1 Nocardia sp. NPDC055029 | reverse complement strand
GCCCCCGGGCCCGGGTGGGGGGGGGGGGGGGGGCCCCCCCCGGGGGGGGGGCGCCCGCCCCGGGCCGGAGTCCTACGTCATCGACGACGCGGGCCTCGACCTGCCCGGCGCGGTACTGCAGGCGCTCGGGCAGTCCGCAGCGCTCGAGCTGTACGGGATGAACGCTCCCACCGAGGAACTCGCGCCGATCTTCGGTGACACCGGTGACGTCGCGGCCACAACAGAACGGCTGAGCAAGATCGGCAAACCGGCCGGCGACGCGCCCGCGCTCGCCTCGGCGCTGGTGGAAATCCACTCCTACGCCGAGATCGTCGGCGTCGCCTACGGTGACGGCACCCGCGACATCCAGGACAACCACATCGCCGTGTTCAACACGCGCGCTGGGAGATTCATCATCACCGCCAGCGTCGCCGACGACGGCGTGAAGTGGTCGTCCATCGCCTCCGGCACGAACGCGCGCCTGCGGACCGCGGTCGCCGATCTCATCGAATCACTGCCGATCCGTACCGAATTCCGGGCCGCGAAGGCCGACAACCTGGGGTGATCACCCCATCGGGTCGTCGGCCGTCGGCTCGGCCTTGACCGTGAACGGCGGCGTGAACCTGCCCCAGCGCAGGCATTCCCAGCCGCCGTCCTCGGTGGGGAGCAGTTCGATCGTCTCGGTGTTGTCGAGGTGGTTGTTCGTCGTGAACGGCGGCGCCACCCCGGCCAGCGTCTTGGCGACCAGCCGCATGGCGGCGCCGTGGTTCACGACCACCACGTCACCGTCGGCGTCGTCGGTCAGGAACTCCGTGCGCAGCCCTTCGAGTACCGGCACGATCCGGTCGAGCACCTCGTGACCTGATTCGCCGCCGGGGGCCCTGGTCTCGAGTTCGCCGAGGTGCCAGCCGCGGTAGATCTGCTGGAAGAAGTCGTGCGCCTCCTGGTCCGAGCGCCCGTGCAGCTCACCGACCTGCACCTCGAACAGGCCGTCGAGAACATGGGCGGGTGAGCCGGTGGCCGCCTCGATGTAGCTCGCCGTCTGCCGGGCACGCAGCGCCTCCGACGACACCAGCACCTGCGGCGCGCGCGCCAGGCTCGCGCCGAACGCTTTCGCCTGCGCCACACCACGTTCGGTCAGCGGGAGACCGGGCACCTGGGTATCGAGGATCTTCGCGACGTTGCCCTCGGTCTCGCCGTGGCGCACCAGCACCAGCTTCGCGCGTGTAGTCATAGGTCAGCGACCCCCTTTCGCAATTGCGTCAACCATTCTGCGGCAGGTTCGTCCGACGGGGGCGGCGTACCGACCGCCGAGTACGCGGGCCACGATCCGAGGAACCGGACCCGCGCCGTGCGATGCAATGCCTTCAACGTCTCCGCGACCGCCGGATCGTCGAGGTGCCCGACGCAGTCCAGGTAGAAGCGGTAGGTACCCATCGCGGTCCGGGTCGGCCGCGACTCGATTCTGGTCAGATCGACGCCGCGGGTGGCGAATTCGGCGAAGGCGCGCATCAGCGAGCCGGGCTCGTTCGGCAGTTCGAGCACGATCGATGTGCGATCGGCGCCGGTCGCGTGCGGCGCTACGCCCGGCCGCGTCACCAGGACGAACCGGGTGATCGCCTGATCGTGGTCGGCCACTCCGGCGGCCAGCGTCGCCAGTCCGAGCCGTTCGCCGGCCAGCGCGGTCGACACGGCGGCGTCGGCGGTTCCCGCGGCCACGTCTTCGGCGGCCGCCGCGTTGGAGGCCGACGTGAACGGCCGCGCGTCCGGCATGTGCCGCGCCACCCACTGCCTGACCTGCGCGGCCGCCACCGGGTAGGCCGCCAGCGTGCGCACCTGGTCGAGCGTGATGCCGTGGCGCGCGACGATCGTGAAGGCCACCTCGAGCTCGGTCTCGGCGACGATCTGCAGCCGCGGCCCGATGGCCAGCGAATCCAGCGTCGCGGGAATCGATCCTTCGACGGAACTCTCGATCGGCACCACCGCGCCGTCGACATCGCCGGACCGGATCAGATCGAGTGCCGCACCCTGACTCGGCGCGGCTATTCGCTCGACCGGACCGTCGAAGGCCCCCGAGTTCTCGAACTTCGCCAGAGCCATCTCGGTGAACGTCCCGGACGGCCCGAAATACGCAATACGCGGCACACAGAAAGATTAGCTGGATCGTTGTCCGAAGTCGGCCCGGCTCAGGAATCCAGTACGCGGAGAGCATCCACGATCGCCTGCTCATCGTCGGTTTCGACGGCGAGCAGAACCGTACGGGTTGCTTCGATGGCCGGTGGCTTGAGCGAAGTCAGGAATTCGACATCGGGATTCGCGAGGGCGGTCGGGATGTCCTCGCCACACAGGGCGGCGACCGTACCGGCGACGATGGCGACGGCACGGGAGCCGTCGGCGGTACGGGCGACGAAGCCGTGGTCGGCGTGGGCGATGCGGACCAGGAACGCCACCAGCTCGGCATCGGGGATGTCGACGTCGACGATCTCGGCGGTGCCGGGTGCGCTGCCCCGCGGCCGGACCAGACCGGCCACCAGGCTGCGGCGGGCGGGCGTCGACAGGGTGACCAGGACGGGTTCGGCGGGAGTCGCGTGGTCGTCGTGCGTCATCAGACCACCGTAGATGCGGGATTCCCGGCAATTGTGCGGGGTGTCCCTCTTGCGCGAATGACCGCGGTAACTTAGCTTAGGTTTACCTAAACAACAGTTCGCGGAGGTTGTCATGTCGAGCCCAACCACGATCCTCGCGCCGACGACCGCCGAGCGCGTTCGCAGCGCGTGCGCGCACGCGGAGACGGCGATGCTCGCGCTGCCCGGCATCGATCCGGTGCCGACCTCGCTGCATCACCTGCGCCGGTGCGGCGACGCGGTGATCGCGGTGCCCGCGAGCTCCCTCGCGGCGGCGCTGGCCGCGACGGCGAACGAGACCTCCGCGGTACTCGAACTCACCGATCACGCGCCGCTGCCGCTGCGCGAGCCGGTCCGGGCGCTGGTGTGGTTGCGCGGCTGGGTGCGGCAGGTGCCCGAACAGGCGCAGCGCGCGCTCGCGATCGAGATCGCCAAGGAGTTCCCGCATCCGGGGCTGCTCGATATCGGGCACGGGGTCACCCTGCTGCGCGTTGTGGTGAATTCGGCGGTGCTGGCCGACACCTCCGGCGCCGAATCGGTCGACCACGCCGACCTGCGCGCCGCCTCGCCCGACCCGTTCTGCGAACTCGAGAGCGCCTGGCTGCAGCACATGGCCGAGGACCACGCCGACATCGTCGCCCAGCTGGCCCGGCACCTGCCGACCCGGCTGCGCGGCGGGATGGTGCATCCGCTGGCCATCGACCGCTACGGCCTGACCCTGCGCGTCGAGAGCACCGAGGGCGACCACGACGTGCGACTGCCCTTCGCCACGCCCGCCGACGACGTCCAATCGCTGAGCAAAGCGGTGCGCGTCCTGGCCGGCTGCCCCTACCTGAACGGCCTGCGCCGCATCTGAACCCGCTCACGGGCCCGCGCACCGCGGGCTGCCTACACTGCGCGACATGCGCGTCGATCCTCCGGACACCCAGCTGAGCGAGCGGGAACGGTTCGGTCTCCGAGTGGAGATCGCCATCGTCTTGCTGGTGACCTTCGGGCTGAGCGGGATCAGTGCCGGTCTGGCGCTGCTGGATTCGGCGCTCTCGCCCGGTGGCATCGGCGGGCGCACGGTGGCGCTCAACGCCTCCCGGTCCGACAACTCGTTGCTCGACCTGCTGTTCCAGCTCGTGAGCGTCACCCGGCTGCTGGCCTGGGCCGCGCTGGGCCTGTACCTGTTGTGGCGCAGCGGAATCGGGCCGCGGCTGATCGGCCTGGCCAGGATCGGGCGCGCGGATGTGGTGCCGGGTCTGGTGCTGGCCGCGGTGATCGGCCTGCCCGGGCTCGGGCTGTATCTGCTCGCGCACGCGCTGGGATTCAGCGTCACCATCGTGCCGAGTTCGCTGTCGGAGCACTGGTGGCGGCTGCCGGTGCTGATCCTGGCGGCCTGTGCGAACTCGGTGGCCGAGGAAGTGCTGGTGGTCGGCTATCTGATCACCCGGCTACGTCAGCTCGGCTGGTCGGACAACCGCTCGCTGGTCGCGTCGGCACTGCTGCGCGGCAGCTACCACCTGTACCAGGGGATCGGCGGCGGCCTCGGCAACATCGTGATGGGCCTGCTCTTCGGCCGGTACTGGCAGCGCACGAACCGGCTGTGGCCGCTGATCCTGGCGCACGCGACCATCGACGCGGTCGCCTACCTCGGCTACACCGTGCTGCGCGGTCGTGTCGGTTGGCTACCGTGAGCGGCGTGTCACGGCGAGTCCGGCCACATCCCCGCGTTTCGCGCTAACACGGGCGCCCGAGCGGGGTATCCCAGTAGTGACCGAGCGCGCACAACCGACCCGCGCACCCGACGATCAGTAGAGTGCCCCAGTGATGAACGGCGACGATCCCCGCGATGACCCGCGTAGGCGCCGGGTGCCGCCGCAGGCAGGCCACCCCGGTGGTCCTCCGCTGCCGCCGCCTGGGCGCGGCAACGGTCCACGTCAGGGCCGTCCGCAGCCCGGCAACGAGCCGACAGTCCGCCGCGGCAACCCCCAGCCAGGCCGCATGCCACCGCCCGGCGATGGTCCGACGGTCCGCTACAACCCCGCGCCGCGCCGCGAGCCCCCCGCCTCGCACATCGAGCCGACCCAGGTCCTGCACCGTGACGGCCGCGGGGAGCCGCTGGCCTACTCGCAGATGCCGACCGAGCAGCCGCGCAGGCACGCGCCGACGCAGCGCCCGGTTCCGCATCGCGAGCCGGTCCGGCACGCGCCGACCCAGCGCCCGGTCCCCCATCACGACGGCGTCCCGCCCCGGCGTACCCCGCCTCCGCCCGAGGTGGGCAGGCAGGCCAGGCCGCCGCGGCGGCCGCGCAGGCGTCATCCGTTCCGGTGGCTGATGCTGATCGTGGTGGCGCTGATCGTGGGGCTGATCGCCGCGGTCATCCACCTCGACAACTCGCTCACCCGGATCCCCGCGCTCACCTCCTACAGCGACCGGATCGGCGATACGCCGGGCACGAACTGGCTGCTGGTCGGTTCCGACGGTCGCGGTGACCTGTCGACCGAGCAGGAGCAGGAACTGGCGACCGGCGGCGACACCGGTCCCGAACGCACCGACACGATCATGCTGGTGCACATCCCGTCGTCCGGGCCGACCACGATGGTCAGCCTGCCGCGCGACTCCTACGTCAGCATTCCCGGCCACGGCAAGGACAAGCTCAACGCGTCGTTCGCCCTCGGCGGCGCGCCGCTGCTGGTGCAGACCGTCGAGATCGCGACCGGCCTGCGGATCGACCACTACGCCCAGATCGGCTTCGGTGGTTTCGCCGGCGTCGTCGACGCGCTCGGCGGGATCGAGATGTGCCTGGACGAGCCGATCGTCGACCCGCTGGCCGGGCTGGACCTGCCCGCGGGCTGTCAGAAGCTGACCGGCCCGGAGGCGCTCGGTTTCGTGCGGACAAGGGCCACCCCGCTCGCCGACGTCGACCGGATGAACCATCAGCGGCTGTTCATGTCGGCGCTGCTGAAGAAGGCGACGAGCATGGGCACGCTGGCCAACCCGTTCGCGCTGTGGCCGATGGCCACCGGCGTGGCCGGTTCGCTGAAAGTCGATGACGGCGACCACATCTGGAACCTGGCCGCCCTCGGCTGGGCGATGCGCGGCGACACCGTCACCACCAGCGTGCCGATCGGCGGCTTCGACGACACCGACGTGGGCAACGTGCTGCTGTGGGACAAGTCGAAGGCGCCCGGCTTCTTCGAGGCGCTGGCCAACGACCAACAGATTCCCGAGGACCTGCTGACGCGGTAACGTCGTCTGTATGGCCGAGGACCGTTCGTTCATCGAGCTGCTGCGGGACCAGATCCGGCACGGGCTGACCGCCGCGCAACAGTATCTGGCCGCCGCCGTGTACTTCGACACGCAGCGACTACCCGAGCTGGCCGCGCAGACCTACGCCCGGTCCGCGCAGAGCCGCGGCCATGCGATGCGGATGGTCCAGTATCTGCTCGACCGCGACATCCCGGTGACGATCGGAGGCCTCGACGAGGTGCGCTCCGAGTTCGATTCGCCGCGCGCCGCGATCGCCTTCCTGCTCGACAGCGAGCGGGCGGCCACCGCGCAGATCAGCGGACTCGCCGCGGCGGCGCGGACCGCCCAGGATTATCTCGGCGAACAATTCGTGCAGTGGTTCCTCAAAGAGCAGGTGGCCGACGTCGCGGAGATGGGCACACTGCTCACCGTGCTGGACCGCCAGCAAAATCTCTTCGACGTGGAGGAATTCATTAGGCGCGAGCTGACGGGCAAGGTCCCGGTGGACAACACAGCGCCGAAAATGGCTGGGGCAGGGCAGGTTCAGTAAGGGAATACTTGGTTAGGAAATACTTCCCTCAATAAGGTTGCACTTGGATGACAACCCTTGTGACCAGCGCTAATGTTGCCGACATGTCGAGTCATTCGGAAAACCCGCGCAGCAAATTCCACAGCCTGCTTCAAGACCAGATCCGACATGAGTTCAATGCCGAACACCAGTACATCGCCATTGCGGTGTGGTTCGACAATGCCGATCTGCCGCAGCTGGCCAAGCGGTTCTACGCACAGTCCGTGGAAGAACGTAACCACGCGATGATGATCGTTCAGTACTTCCTCGACCGCGATATCAGCATCGACATCGCGGGCATCGATGCGGCCAAGTCGCATTTCGAGGACGCCCGCGAGCCGATCGCGCTGGCACTGTCCCAGGAGAAGACGGTCACCGACCAGATCATCCAACTGGCCAGCACCGCCCGCGAGGAAGGCGACTACCTCGGCGAGCAGTTCATGCAGTGGTTCCTCAAGGAGCAGGTCGAGGAAGTCGCGCGCATGAACACGCTGCTCAACATCGCCGACCGGGCCGGATCGAACCTGTTCGACCTGGAGAACTTCATCGCGCGGGAGATGTCGACGCCGTCCGACGCGTCCGGTGCCCCGTCCGCCGCCGGCGGCCACCTCTGAGATGTTCGCCCGGATTCGGCTCGCGCACAGCGCGAGCCG
>NZ_JBSGVQ010000013.1:0-163503 GCF_053608525.1 Nocardia sp. NPDC055029 | reverse complement strand
CGGTTCGGCCACGCGATGATTCAGTTTGCCGAACGGTTGCGGCGAGCTGCCGGAGCCGCCGGACGCGCGGCACGACGCCGCGAATTCGTCGGCGTGTCGCCGCTGCGGGCGTGTCCGCCCGCGCCCGCGGGCTTGCGGGTCCGCGACTCACCGGCCGGGCGCTCCCGGCGCGGTGCGCCCGCGCCACGGCTGTGGCCCTGGGCGGCCTCGGAAGCAGGTGCGCCACCGGACCTTCCACGCCTCGGGCGGCCGCCGTTCGCCGACTTCGGCGCGTTGACCTGCGCCGGGGCCGGGGCGGCCAGCGCGATCCCACTGGGCTTGCGGGCGCCGGTGATCTCCACCAGCTTCCGGTCGCCGGGGCGGACCTCGACACCGTCGGTCTGCACGCCGGCCTTGCGGGTCATCGCGGCGACGTCCTTGCGCTCCTCGTCAGTGACCAGGGTGACGACGACACCGTCCTCACCGGCGCGCGCGGTGCGGCCCGCGCGGTGCAGGTAGGCCTTGTGCTCGGCGGGCGGGTCGAAGTGCACGACCAGCGAGACACCGTCGATGTGGATACCGCGCGCGGCGACATCGGTGGTGACCAGCACCGGCACCGACCCGTCGGCGAAGGCGGCCAGGGTGCGCACGCGGTTGTTCTGCGCCTTGCCGCCGTGCAGCGAACCGGCGTCGACCCCGGCACCGCGCAGCTGCTTGGCGAGGCGGTCGGCGCCGTGCTTGGTGCGCACGAACATGATGGTCAGGCCGTCGCGGGCGGCGATCTCGGTGGCCACGGTGCGCTTGATGTTCTTGTCGCGCACGTAGAGCAGGTGGTGGGTCATCGTGGTCACCGAGGCCTCGGCGGGCGCCGTCGAGTGGGTGACCGGGTTGTTCAGGTAGCGCTTGACCAGCTTGTCGACGTCACCGTCGAGGGTGGCCGAGAAGAGCAGGCGCTGGCCGTCCTTCGGGGTCCGGTCCAGCAGACGGGTGACCTGGGGCAGGAAGCCCATGTCGGCCATGTGGTCGGCCTCGTCGAGCGCGGTGATCGTCACGTCGGACAGATCGGCGGCCCGCTGCTTGATCAGGTCGTCGAGGCGGCCGGGGGTGGCGATGAGCAGGTCGACGCCGCGCGCGAGCCGGTCGGCCTGGCGCTTGATCGGCGCACCGCCGACGACGGAGGCCACGCGCAGGCCCAGCGAGAGCGCGGCCTCGTCGAGGGCGCGTTCGATCTGGGTCGCGAGTTCACGGGTGGGGACGAGCACCAGGCCACGCGGGCGGCCGGGCTTGGCGGACGCGCCGGTGAGGCGGGCCAGCATCGGCAGGCCGAAGGCCAGGGTCTTACCCGAGCCGGTCGGGCCGCGGCCGAGCACGTCACGCCCGGCGAGCGCGTCGCCGATGGTGGCGGCCTGGATGGGGAAGGGCTTCTCGATGCCGGCGTTGCGCAGGGTCTGCACCAGGGCGACGGGCAGACCGAGTTCTGCGAAGGTGGCGTCGGGACGCGGAGAGGTAGACAAAATGGCCTTTCGTTGGGCTGCGCATCGCGCTGGAAGATGTCCGGCGCCGATGACCCGGATACGCGCGGGGCGTGCACGGGGTGCGGCCCAGCAGGAAGGACCGAGCTCCCAGGATAGGCGGGATTGCGGTCGCGTGGGTAAACACGCTGGTCAGACGACCGTTTGTAGCGGTGATTGTTCGGCGGGCGAACTCGGGCGCGTCCGTGCTGCCGGAGACGGCATACTCGGCGGGAAAAGAGGAGGCGAATCGCCAGGTCAGCCGCGGAAGAGCCGGTTCAGCTCCTGCAGCCACGGCACCGCGACGGCCAGTGTCGGCACGACCAGGATCGCGGCCGAGCCGAGGTAGGCGGCGGTGGCGACTCTCACGTCGCCGGAGTGCCCCGCGAGCCGCTGGATGCGGATCAGCGTGCTCGGTCCGCCCGCGGCGAGCGCGCCCTGCGGCGCGGTCGACTTCGCGCAGGCGACCAAGGCGCGGGCCAGCGGCTTGGGGCCGGTGACCTTCACCGCGGAGTCGTCGGCGAGCAGTTCGATGAGCAGCTTCACCGACCCGAGCGCGGCCTTGCTGCGGACCACCCGGGGGAACGCCTCGTGCACGGCGGTGAACGCCTCGAGCACCAGGTCGTGGCGGGCCCGCAGATGCGACCGCTCGTGGCTGACGATCGCGGTGACCTCGGCATCGTCGAGGCTGGTCAGCGTGCCTTCGCTGAGGACGACCCGCTGGCGTAGCCCGGGTAGGCAGTAGGCGATGGGCTCGGTCGAGGCGAGCACGCGGATGTCGGCGGCGCGGCGGACCGGGCCGCTCTGATCGAGCAGATCGACCAGCATGCGATGCCGGGACCTGCGGCGGCGGGTGTGCACGCCGACGCGCACGATGGAGAACATGAGCCGCGCGCCGATCATCAGGGTCAGCGCGAACACGGTGACATACACCGTCCACAGCGGCAGACCGAGCGCGTCGATCTCCTTGGTGGGGGAGGTGGTCGGCCTACCGTCGGGGCCGGGGACGAGCAGCAGGCTGGCGATGGCCAGCCCGGATCCGAAGGCGCTGAGCACGGCGGCCAGCGCGATCGCCTGCCACAGCACGAGTGCCGCGCGCGGGGACCGATGCACCCAGGTCGCGCGACTGAGCAACGCTGGTACCGGCCCTGCGAGAAGCAAGGCGAGACCGGCGAAGACTGCCGCGGTTGCGTTCATCGACTCTGCTCACTGCGTTGTGGGACCAGGGGCGCTCACGTCGTTGTGAGAGCCGCCAGGGAGTCTAGCTGCTCTTCTCGTCGGATTCGAGCTTGGCGAGTGCCTCCCGCAGCGCATCGGCCTCGTCCTTGCCCACCTGTTCGACGAAGTGCACCAGGGCGGCGGCGCGGCTGCCCGCCGCGTCGGCCTGCTGCAATGCGTCGAACATCAGGCTCGCGACCAGTTCGTCGCGGCTGTGCACCGGTGCGTATCGGTGCGCGCGATCGTCGCGCCGCTGCACCACCAGATCCTTCTTCGCCAGCCGCTGCAGCACCGTCATCACTGTCGTGTACGCGAGCTCACGCCGCGCGGCCAGTGCTTCGTGGACCTGCCGCACCGTCTGCGGTTCGTCGGCCGACCACAACTGGTCCATGACCGCTTTTTCGAGTTCGCCGAGTCCTGCCATCCCACAATTTTACGGACTCAACGACAAAGATGCGTACTACAGATTGTCGTAACGGGGGGTTTGCTGGTGTGTTATTCGTCATACCCGTCGGCGCCGCGCACGTGCCTGGTGCCGATCGGGACGATCATCGGGCGTCCCGAGACCGGATCGGTGAGCACGGTGGCCTCGAGCCCGAACACCTCGGCGAGCAGCTCGGCGGTGACGATCTCGGCCGGCTTGCCCTGCGCCACGATCCGGCCCGCGGACATCACGACGAGCTCGTCGCTGTAGCGGATGGCGAGGTTGAGATCGTGCAGGACCATCACCACGGTGCGCCCGTATTCGGCGTGCAGGCGGTCGACGAGATCGAGGACCTCGAGCGAGTGCGCGAGGTCGAGGTAGGTGGTCGGCTCGTCGAGCAGCAGGATGTCGGTGCCCTGGGCCAGGGCCATGGAGATCCAGGCGCGCTGGCGCTGGCCGCCGGAGAGTTCGTCGAGGGTGCGCTCGGCCAGGTCGGCGATGCCGGTCTGGGCCAGGGCGGCGGCGACCTCGGTCTCGTCGTCGGCCGACCACTGCCGCAGCCAGGACTGGTGTGGGTGCCGTCCGCGGGCGACGAGGTCGGCGACGGTGAGGCCCTCGGGCGCGACCGGGGTCTGCGGCAGCATGCCGATCACCCTGGCGACGTCCTTGGTCTTCATCGACGAGATCGCCTTGCCGTCGAGTACCACCTGCCCGTCGCGCGGGCGCAGCAGCCTGCCCAGCGATTTGAGCAGCGTCGACTTGCCGCACCCGTTGGGCCCGATGACGGTGGTGACAACGCCGGGGGCGATGTCGAGGCTCAGCCCGTCGACGATCACCCGTTCGCCGTAGCCGAGGGAGACGCCGTCGGCGGCGAGGCGATGGGCGGGGCTGGTCATGAGAGCGTGGCCTTCCGATTCATGCGGACGAGCAGGTAGAGCAGGAACGGTCCGCCGAGCGCGGCGGTCACGATGCCGACGGGCAGTTCGACGGGAAGCAGTGTGCGCGAGATGATATCGGCTCCGGCGACCAGCCCGGCGCCGGTGAGTGCGGAGGCGATGAGCGGTTCACCGGGTGTGCGCAGCGCCATCCTGGCGATCTGCGGCGCCGCGAGCGCGACGAAGCCGACCGGTCCGACGGCCGCGGTCGCCACCGACGCCGCTACCACCGAAGCCCCGATGAGCAGCGCCTGCTGCGCCTGGATGCGCACGCCGAGCACCCGCGTCGACTCCTCGCCCAGCCGTAGTGCGGCCAGCGTGCGCGCCGAGACCAGCGATACCACCGTCACCACGGCCAGCGCGATCGCGGCGGAGGCGACCCTGGCCATGTCGGCGCCGTTGAGTGATCCGGTCAGCCAGATCTGGGCCCTGGCGGCGTCGGTCAGGCTGGCACGGGTGAGCAGCCAGCTGATCACCGACATCAGCACCGCGTTGACGCCGATGCCGATGAGTACGAGCCGGAACCCGGTGACCCCGCGTTCTCCGGCCCTGCCGCGTCCCCAGGCGAGCAGATAGATGACGACAGCGGTGAGCAGGCCGCCCGTGAGCGCGGCCAGTGGCGCACCGATCGTGGCGATCAGGCCGGTGGTCGCGCCACCGCTGCCGACCAGCACCGCGACCGCGCCGACACTGGCACCCGTGGTGATGCCGAGCACATCCGGCCCGGCCAGTGGATTGTGCAGAATCGACTGCATCAGGGCACCGGAGAGCCCGAGCGCGCCGCCGACCACCACGGCCGTGAGTGCCCGCGGAAGGCGCGATTCGATGATGATGAATCGCTGCGACCTGGTGCCGCCGCCACCGAGAACGTCGAGCACCCGGCCCAGCGGGATGGTGGTGTCGCCGACCGCGATGTCGAGGCAGAAGAGCCCGAACACCAGCACACCGAGCGCGATGACGACGCCGAGCATCACCGGTCGCAGCACCAGCGACACCGGCCCGACGCGCAGCGCGGGACGAACCTTCCGCAGCTCGGCGCCCGCCTGCTCGTCCTGCTTGTCGGTCTCGATCGTGCTCACAGCGTCACCAGCTTCTTACGGCGCACCAGCGCGATGAAGAACGGGGCGCCGATCGCCGCCAGCATCACCCCGACCTGGAGTTCTCCCGGCCGGGCGACCACCCTTCCGGCGATGTCGGCGACGAGAAGCAGCAGGCCGCCGAGCAGTCCGGAGTAGGGGATCAGCCAGCGGTTGTCCGGTCCGGTGATGGTGCGCGCGATGTGCGGCACCACCAGCCCGAGGAACGCGATCGGCCCGACCGCCGCGGTGGCCGCGCCGCTGAGCAGCACCACCGCGAACAACCCGAACGCCCGCGCCCGGCCGACATCGACGCCGAGTCCGCGGGCGACGTCGTCGCCGAGGCTCAGCAGATTCAGCCCGGGCGCCGCCGCGACCGCCATCGCCATGCCGACGACAAGGAACGGCAGCACCTGCCAGAACACCCCGGCCTCGCGCCCGGTCACGCTGCCGACCACCCAGAACCGGTAGGTGTCGAGCGCCGCGTTGTCCACCACGATGACCGCATTGGTCATCGCCTGCAGGAACGCGGTGACGGCCGCACCGGCGAGGACCAGGCTCAACGGACTCGCCTTGCCACCGCCGATCGAGGACACCCCGAACACGACCACGCCCGCGATCGCCGAGCCGGCGAACGCGAACCAGATGTACTGACTCGGCGCGGTGAAGCCGAACAGGAAGATACTCAGCGCGGACAGAAACCCCGCTCCCGCATTGAGTCCCAACAAACCGGCATCAGCGAGCGGATTCCGGGTATACCCCTGGATGAGCGCGCCCGCGATCCCCAGCGCCATCCCGGCGATCAGGGCCAACGCGGTGCGCGGCAGACGCAGCTCACGCACGATTTCCTCGGCGGTGGAGCGGGCCGGGCATCGGAACGGGCCGCCGTCGCAGCCGAGAGCGTGTGTGACGGCGTCGAACACCGTGGCCGGTGCGAGCGAGCGGGTGCCGATGGCAATGCTCGCCACCACCGCGACGGTGAGCAGCAAGACGAGCAGCAGAAGCCCGGTCAGACGACGACGTCTGACGGTGCCAGGGTGGATCACGGCGACGAACTTCTCCTGCCTCGAAACCGGACACAACTTGTGAAGTCTGGTAAGCCTAACCTATGTTCCGAGACATCATCGTCACGGGAACCAACGTTCGAGGAGGTTCGATGCCCGAGCCCGTCACCACCGCCCTGTCCCGCACCACCGCCGCGTTCGACCGCGCGTGCGCCCGGTTGCAATCGCTGCAACCCGAACATTCGCGGGTCTACGCCGTGGCGGCGATGGCCGGTCAGGGCAAACGGCGATGGTGGCACGTGCCGAACGGGCTGTCCGAGGGTCGCGTCGAGCTGATGTACCGCCGCCACGCGGCCGAGATGATCAACGACGACATCGCCGCCGAGGTGGTGGCGACCGCCCTCATCCACGCCGTGGTCGGCCGGGTCACGGCGCTGTTCGTGATGTCGGCCCAGGCCTGGGACCCGGGCCGGGACAACCTGTGGATCCATCATGACAACGATGGTGGCATCGACTGGGCAGGCTTGTCCGACACCACGATTCGCGTCGTCGACGGTGATCCCGAGGCCGACGAGCGCGACGCGGTCGCGCTACCGTGTGAGGCCGCGATGGCGGTCTGGCTGGCCCAGCGCTGCGCGTCCTCGCTGATTCCGCTGCAGTCGGTCCTCATCCGCTGCTCCGGCCTGCCCGCACGCCGATTCTGGTCCCTGGTCGGCGAATCCGTCGTCGGCGCCGCCACCTACGTGCCCGATCTGGCCCGCGCCGACAGCACCGCGGGTGCGCGCCGTGGTCAGCTGCTGCTCGGTGCGCTCGAGGATCGTGGCCTGCCGGTGCGGCGCACCAGCTGCCTGCAGCGTTAGTGTTCAGCCGGAACATCCTGGGCGAGTAGCGCGGTGGCGAGTTCGCGGAACGAGCGCAGCAGCAGCTCGCCGTAGCGCTCGGGGTCCGGCATCATCGCGGCGTTCGTCGTGACCGCGATGACGATCTCGTCACCCTGCGAGGTGATCAGATGGCGCAGACCGTCGCCGTCGAGGATCGGCAGCGAGCCGACGGCGCGGCGAATCGGCCTGCCGCAGAAGGCGAGTGAGTCGGAGACCGGCGGCACGTTGCTGATCGTGGTGTTGCACAACGGCACCGTCGCCGAGTCGTCGAAACGTCGTTGCGCGCGTGCCCATCCCGCCGCGCGCAACAGCAGCGCGGGCGCGGTCTCCACTCTGCGGTCGCTGCGTAGCACCGCCGGGTCGGCGGTGTGCTGTTTGGCGCGGCTCGCCGAGAGCTTGACCGCGGCCAGCCGGTCGAGCGGATCGGCGATGTCGGTGTGCAGGTCGACGATCATCTGGGTGAGCTGGTTCGCCGAATTCCATTCGGCGACACCGCGCATCGACATCGGCACCATCGCGGCGAGTGCTCCCGCCGGCACCTCGTCGTGCTCGGCGAGGTAGGCGGCCAGCGCACCGGAAATCGTGGTCAGCATCAGATCGTTGATCGTGACCCGCTGTGGCGCGGCGGCTTTGGCCGCGAGGACCTCCGGCAGCGGAATCGGCAGCAGGTGAAAGGTCAGCTCCGCGTGGATGTCCCGATTGAATCGGGTCGCCGGGCGCAGTGCGACAGGTTCGTGCACCGTGCCCGCGTCGACGAGGGCACGCAGCTCCTCCTGCGCCGCGCGGGACCGCAGCAGTCCGGTGGCGAAGCGCACGGGCTGGGCGACCAGCGCGGCCGCGGTGCGTACCGCGGCCGGAAGCGTCCGAGGCTCGTCGAGCCGGACGGCCGGCGCGGGTGCGTCGCCGAACAGCCGGTGCTCCAGCGCACGAGTCGCGACGCCGTCGCCGACGCTGTGGTGGAACTTCAGCACCACGATCGTGGTTTCGCCGTCCATCGCGGGAACGCCCGCGACGCGATCCAGCACGTGGATCTCCCACGGCGGCCGGGTCAGATCCATCCGGGTGGAGGTGATCTCGGCGATGCGCGCGCGGGCGTCGTTCCACGTCCCCGCGCGGTCCAGCACCACGTGCTCACGCACCGACAGTGCCGGATCGGGCACCCAGTACGGCAGGTCGAGGTCCATCGGCACGCGCTGCAGCCGCCGGTGGAACAGCGCCGCGTGCCCGATGCCCGCCCGCACCCAGTTCAGCACCTCCTCGAAGGTGAGCGGCGGGTGCCCCGACGCGTCGGCGAAATACACCGCGACGATGTTCGACAGGTGCCGGTCGGTCTCGTCGTAGACGAAGACCGCGTCGCGCGGGCTCAGCTGTTCGGTGCCCACCCGGAGTTCGGCGCTCACAGGCCGAGCGCCGTCGCCATCATCGGCCAGGACGCGTGCAGGTCGTCTTCCCAGTAGCCCCAGGAGTGGGTGCCGGTCGGCCGGACGTTGACGGTGACATTCGTGCGGCCCAGTTCGCGTGCGCGCTGTCCCATGCGCACCGTGCAGTACGCGGCCGCGGCTTCGATGCCGCCACCGATGAGCATCTGATTCACCAGGATCGACTGGGGGTTCTTGCCGTTGATGTGCACCCGCGGATTGGTGAGAGTGTCGTGCGCGCCGGGCAATCCGGTTCCGCTGGAGATGTAGATGGGGATGTCGGGCAGCCGGTGCGCCTGCACATACGGGTCGTGCTCGCGCCAGGCCGCGTCGGTGGCCGGGCCCCACATGTTCTCGACGTCGCCGCCGCCCATCCGCACGACGAGCGAGACGAACGCGCGCCCGATCGGGTCGCTGGTCATCGCGCAGCCGCTGTAGGAGGCGACGCTGCGGTACAGCTGCGGTGCCTGGATGGCCAGATCGAGCACCGAGGTCCCCGCCATCGAGATGCCGGCCAGCGCGTTGACCCCGGTCGTGGCGAACGCCGTGTCGATCACCGGCGGGAGCTCCTCGGTGAGGAATGTCGTCCACATGTTGTGGCCGTTGTTCTCGAGATTCTCGGCCAGGCCCGCGTCCGGCCGCTGCCAGTCGGTGTAATAGCTGAACGCGCCCTCCATGGGGATCACTACGTTGACGTGCTTGCCCGCGAAGAATCCGGCCGCGTCGGTCTGCCCCGGCCAGTTCGCCGAATCCTCGCCGCCGCCTGCGCCGTTCAGCAGGTACAGCGTCGGCGCGGGAACGGTCGTATCCGCGGGGCGCAGCACCCGCAGCGCGATCGTGCGGTCCATCGACGGCGAGTAGACGCTGATCTCGGCGACCTGCCCCGACCGGCTCTGGCTCACCAGTCGCGCACCGGTTTCGGCTCCCGCGTGCGCACCGTCGACGAAGACGGGCGTCGTTGCCACTGCCGCGGCGCAGACGGCCACCATGATTGCGCGGAGGAGGTGATTGTTCATCGTGATACGAGCCTGCTGACTTCTCTCGGGGACGAAATGGGAAGGGGGGCGGGCCGTCGAACGGCCCGCCCCTTCATCGTCGGTGACGAATCTACTTACCCGGTGTGGGAGTTCCGCCGCTCACCGTGATCAGTGCCTGAATGAAAGGCAGGGCGGCTTCGCTGAGGCTACCGGCGCCGGTCTGCATCAATTCGTAGAGAGAACCCATTGTTTACTCCTGGATATGCTGGTGAATCAGCCCGAAGAATCGGGTGTTGCGGGCGAGTGTGCGATTTACGGGAAGAATGCTTCCACCGAGCCGAGGAAGACGGCGAGGAGGCCGTCGCCCTCGACCGCGGAACCGAGGCCCGCGATCGCCGCCTGCATAATCTCGGTCAGTGAACCCATGGTCGATCTCCTTGCGTGGTCGTGAATCGCAGTCTGTGATGCCGGTAACGTAGCGCCACTTCCATTGTGTGGCAAGGCGGTGTTTCGCACACTGTGATTCGTTCATATTTTTCTTTCCCGATGGAAACTGCTCGCCGATTGCCATGACGCGCAACCGCACTGCATGTGACCTGCGTATACCGCGACTTTCTGGGGCGACAAGGCGGTGAGTGGCAGTGAACCTGCGCGTTGCTGGCTGGTGAGACAGACCCCATTTTTGGGGGATCGAGACGACTCGACCGTCCACTTTTTCGGCCTGGCAGAACTCCGGCATCATGCTGTACGGCTATCAATATGGCGCGATGACGGCTCGGCGAGCTCGTGGAAATGGTCCGGGTGCGGACCGTTAGCGCATCTTCTCCTTTACGGGAAGAATGCCTCGACCGAGCCCAGGAATACGGCGAGTAGTCCATCGCCCTCGGCTGCGGAACCTATTCCCGCAATGGCGGCCATCATCAACTCGGTCAATGAACCCATGGTGAATCTCCTTGCATGATTGGTAAGCATCCCGCCGGAAAAGAGGGGAACCCACGGCCGGGATGTGGGTAACGTAGCTCCGCTCATTTCCTCCGGCAAGGAAATCGCCCGATTCGGCGAATTCGGCACCACATCCTTCCTGGTGGAAATACTGGCCGGTGTTGGTACCCGTCACAGCGGATCGCGCCGTGACCTGTACGGACGTCCAGTCCTGTCAGCTCCACCGGCGAACGACTGCGTTCGCCGTAGGGACTGTCAATCCCCCTGGAGCGGGTCGCGCCAGATGCGCGCCGGAATCCCACTGACCAGATCGCGGCGCCGCAGGACCTGGATGCGCCACGGAGACAGGCGAAGGACCTGGAAGGCGGGATCGTCCGGGCCCTGCCAGAACTGGCCGGGGTCGTAGCCCGCGCCGGGCGGGCTGCCGTGGCGGTACAGGTTCCACACGTGCGCGCGTTCATCCGGATCGTCGGTCCACTCGGCCACGGTGTCGACGGCGACGGTGTTCTGCGCCGGACTCCAATAGGAGAACGTCACGTGCGGATTTCCCGCGATATGGGCGGCTTTCACCGGGGTGCGGTAGGTCCCGAGCCAGCCGATCGGCTGCTCGGTGCCGGTCTCCCAGACCGGGATCAGCACGCGCGATCTCGGCCGTCCCTTGGCGTCGACGGTGGTCATGGTGGCGTAGTTGATCGAGCCGACGATCGCGTCGAAGTCGGGCTTGATATCGGTGAAGGTGTGGACCTGGGCGCGGGTTCGGTTGCTCACTGCTGCTCCTCGATGCGGTCGGGCATGACGAGGTAGCGGCGGACATGGTCGGTCACCGAGAGGTCGGGACTGTCGGTCACGGTGTGGTTCATGGGTCCACCGTGACCGGGCCGGCTTCGGATGGACTCAGGGTGGACTCGAGGCCGCCGGTCGGCTCGGCGCCTGCGCCGATGTGGGCCGCACGCTTCGCTGGGTTCAGGGTCGAGTCGAAGCCTCGGCGTCGTGCAGCGTGTGGGGGTCGGCACGGCAACCGTCGGCGAAATCGGCCGCGAACGGTCCGGCGCCGATGTCGCCGACGATGCGCGCCTCGATGCGGGCGACATCCCCGCGTTCGGCGTCGGGCAGCGGTGCGCCCGCCGACCGGCGCAGTGTGTCGGCAGCCCCGAGTAACCGGGCGGCGGACGCGGAATCCCCGGCGAGCGAACGCGATCCGGCGAGACCTTCGAGCGCGAGTGCGTGGGCGCGTGGATCGCCGGTGCGCAGCGCGGAGTCCAGTCCACGGAGCTGTAGCCGTTCGGCTTCGCCTGCGTCACCGGCCAGCTCAGCGGTGAAGCCCAGTTCGGCGAGGATCAGCGCGGCGCCGAAATGCGACCCGGTGCGCAGGTGCCAGTCCAGCCACGCGCCGAGGTGTTCGCGGGCCGCGTCCAGATCGCCGCGGCGCCGGGCGACGAGCCCGAGCCCGAGTACGGCGGATTCCTCCCCGACGAGGTGACCCTGCTCGACCGCGACCTGTCTGGCGCGTTCGTGCAGTTCGGCGCTGTGCTCGAATTCGCCGCGCAGCAACGCGATCCGGCCCAGCGAGGTGAGCCGCTCACCGACCTCGGTCCACAGCCCGAGCTCCTCGGCGGTCGTCAGTGCCGTCCGATGGTGTTCGCGGGCGGTGGTGTGATCCCCGGTGACTTCGGCGTGGCTGCCGAGCAGGTAGCCGGCGATGCCCTGCCCCCAGCGATCGCCGATCCTGGCGAACAGCGCGCGGCTGTGCTCGGCGTGCTCGCGCAGGCCGGTCAGATCGCCGCGCCCGAAGGCGTCACGGGCCAGCGAGGCCGAGGCCGCGGCGACACCCCACTCGTCGCCCGCGTCGGCGAAGGCGGTGCGCAGGTCGGCGGCGCTGTCCATGCGCTGTTGCGCGGAGAAACCGGTGTGCGCGTGCGCGAGATACCAGCGGGCGCGCAGTTCGTCCGGCGTCGGCCTGGCGCTGACGGCGGGCAGCGTCTCGACGGTCTGGCCGCGGCCCAGTTCCAGCGCGTTGCGCCAGAGCAGGGCGATCCGGCGCGCGATCGAGCCGGTCTCGCCGGGCAGTGCCAGCGCGATACCGATCGACCGGATGCCCTCGGCCAGCCGTCCGCGCATCACCCAGTACCAGGCCAGCGCGTTGACCAGGCGCAGCGCGTCGGCGGATCGGCCTGCGGCCCTTGCTGTTTCGAGTGCCCGGCGCAGATCGGGCGACTCGGCGTCGAGCCTGGCCAGCCATCGCCGCTGATCGGCGGTGCGTAGCTGCTGGTCTGCGCGTTCGGCCAGGTCGAGGGAGAACGCGAGATGGCGCAGCCGGGTATCGAATTCCTCGCCGCTGTCGCGCAATCGGTCGACCCCGTACGCCGCGACCGATTTCAGGAGCCGGTAGCGCGGCCGCGCCTCGGCGGCGGGCGTGATGATCAGGGAACGGTCGACCAGGCGAGCGAGCAGATCCGCGACATCCGACGCGTCCACGTCACCACCCGCGCACACCGCCTCGGCCGACTCCAGCGTGCCGCCGTCCGCGTGCGCCGAAAGCCGCCGCAGCACAGCGCGTTCGGGCTCGTCGAGCAGTTCCCAGCTCCAGTCGATCACCGCGCGGAGCGTGCGCTGCCGGTCCGGTGCGTCCCGGTAACCGGCCGAGAGCAGCGTGAACCGGTCCTCGATCCGCTCGGCCAGGGTGTGCACGCCCAGCGCGCGAACCCGGGTCGCCGCCAGTTCCAGCGCCAGCGGCACACCGTCGAGGTGGGCGACGATGGCGGCGACCGCGGCGGCATTGTCGTCGGTGACGGCGAAATCCGGTGCGGCGGAGCGGGCGCGATCGGCGAAAAGCCGTGCGGCGGGCGATGTCTCCACCTCGGCCGCGGTGGCATCGGCGGTGGGCACCGCCAGCGGTGCCACCGGCCAGAGGTGCTCGCCCGCGATGGCCAGCGGCACCTGGCTGGTGACCAGCACCCGCAGCTCGGGTGCGGCCCCGAGCAGCCGCGAGACCAGCGCGGCGGCGGCATCGGCGACGTGCTCGCCGTTGTCCAGCACGAGCAGCACCTGCTTGGCGCGCACCGCATCGGCGAGCCTGTTCAGCTGAGTTCCGTTGTCGGGCACCGGGAACGGACTCGACCCGGCGGAATCGTCGCGGACCTCGAATGCCGCGGCCACCACCTCGGTGAGGGCAGTGAGAGCACTGTCCTGCTCGGCGCCAAGGCACAGACCGGCGAGCTCGACGAACAGGACACCGTCGCGCGCCGGATGGGTGGCCGCGGCGGCCAGCGCCAGCCGGGTCTTCCCGACCCCGCCGGGCCCGGTGAGCGTCACCAGCCGTTCGGCGCGGAGCAGCGCATCGATCCCGGCGAGGTCGGCTTCGCGGCCGACCAGTGTCGTCGGTGGAACCGGCACGGTCGGGCGCGGCGTCACCGGCACGACGGGCGCGGGGCGTACCGGGGCGCCGAGAGCCGGATCCTGTTCCAGCACAGCGCGATGCAGGGCGGCCAGCTCGGGACTCGGATCGAGACCGAGTTCCTCGGCCAGATGCTCACGGAGCCGTCGGTAGGAGTCGAGGGCCTCGCCGTGGCGGCCCGACCGGTACAGCGCGAGCATGTGCGCCGCGCGCAACCGTTCCCGCAGGGGATGCCGTTCGGTGAGCGCGCCGAGTTCGTCGGCGACCTGATCGTGTTCGCCGAGCGCGATCCTGGCCTGCGCGAGTTCCTCGACGGCGGTCAGCCGCTGTTCCTCGAGCCGCACCACCGGAATTCGGGCGAAGTCGTGATCGGCCAGGTCGGCCAGCGCGGGCCCGCGCCACAGCGCCAGCGCTTCGGTGAGCAGTGGTTCGCGGGTGGTGGCGTCCTCGGTGGCGCGCGCCTGGCGCAGCAGTTCCTGGAAGACCTGCGAATCGACCGCGTCGGCGGCGACGTCGAGCAGATAGCCGGGGGAGCGTGACACCAGCAGATCGCGACCGCCCGATTCGGCGTCACCGAGGACGCGCCGCAACTGGGAGGCGCGGGTCTGCAAGGAGCCCGCCGGGTTGGCCGGCATCGCCGCCCCGCCCCACATGTCCTCGACGAGCCGGTCGGCCGGCACGATCCGGCCCGGTTCGGCCAGCAGCGCACCGAGCAGCACCCGGACCTTGAGCTCGGGTACCCGGACGGGTTGCCCATCGTCGGTCCACACCGCCAATGGTCCAAGCACCCCGAAACGCATGTCACCCACCCTAAACGGGGGCGGGGACACGGTGCGCTCGAGGCGATCCTGAGTCGATCCGAAGGGTTCCCGAAGGGCGGGTCGGCACGGTGGGTCTCGTTCGAATCCTCCTCGAAGGGAAACCTCCTGATGTCCGCGTTCACCGATGTCCCCGAGCGGGCCGGAGCCCGCCAATGGCTGGGGCTGGCGGTCCTGCTCCTGCCGACGGTGCTGCTGTTCCTCAGCATGACCGTCCTGTTCCTGGCCACCCCCTATATCGCCGCCGACCTGTCGCCGAGCAGCGGCCAGCTGTTGTGGATCAACGACATCTACGGGTTCGTGATGGCGGGCTTCCTCGTCACCATGGGCACACTGGGTGACCGGCTCGGCCGCCGCAGACTGCTGCTGGCCGGTGCGGCACTGTTCGGCGTCGCCTCGGTCGTGGCCGCGTTCGCGCCGAGCCCGGACCTGCTCATCGCCTCGCGGGCGCTGATGGGTCTCGGCGCGTCCGCCGTCATGCCCGCCACCTTGTCGCTGATCACGACGATGTTCCGCGACGACCGGCAGCGTGCCACCGCCATCGGGCTGTGGGCGGCGTCGGTGTCGGCGGGTGTGGCACTGGGTCCGCTGCTCGGCGGGCTGATGCTGGCCTCGCTGTGGTGGGGCGCGTCCATGCTGATCGGCGTGCCGGTGATGCTGCTCGTCGTGCTCGCGGTGCCGGTCCTGGTGCCCGAATACCGTGCGCCGGAGGCCGGTCGCCTCGATCCGGTCAGCGTCGCGCTGTCGCTGGCCGCGCTGCTGCCGTTCGTGTACGGCGTGAAGAAGCTCGCCGAGACCGGACTCGCCGCCGAATCGGTGCTCACCCTGCCGGCCGGTGTGCTGTTCGCCGTGATCTTCGTCCGCAGGCAGCTGCGCCTGGCCGACCCGCTGCTCGACGTGCGGCTGTTCGCGAACCGGACCTTCAGCGGGTCGCTCGGCGTCTACATGCTCGCCGCCATCGCCCTCGGCGGGGTGTACCTGCTGTTCACGCAGTATCTGCAGCTGGTCGCCGCCCAGTCGCCGCTGCGGGCGGGCCTGTGGATCCTGCCCGCCGCGATCGGCCTGGTCATCGTCTCCACCGTCACCCCGGCCATCGCCCGCCGGGTGCGTCCCGCCTACCTGATCGCCGCGGGGCTCGCGGTCTCGACCGTCGGCTACCTGGTGCTCACCCAGGTCGACAGCGTCGCGGGCCTGCCGCTGCTCATCGTCGGGTTCTACGTCCTGTACCCGGGCATCGCGCCCGCCATGGCGCTGATCCCCGGCCTGGTCATCGGCGCGGCCCCGGCGGAGAAGGCGGGCGCGGCGTCGGCGGTGAACAGCACCGCCAGCGACCTCGGTGTGGCACTGGGTGTCGCGCTGCTCGGCAGCGTGGGTGCGGCGGTGTACCGCGGCGGCATGTCGGATGCCGAGGGCGCGGCCGCGGAAACCCTGCCAGGGGCGCTGAGTTCGGCCGAGTCGCTGCCCGCCGAGGTCGCCGAATCCGTCGTGGCGGCGGCGCGTGAGGCCTTCACCAACGGGCTCAATGCCGCGGCCTGGACCGCCGCCGTGCTGTCGGCCGCGGGTGCGGTACTGGCGGTCGCGCTGCTGCGCCGGATCCCGGCCGGTGCGACATCGGTGCCGGATTCCGATGCGGCAGTGGATATCCCGGGTGACGGTGTCGCCGAGCGCGCCACCGTCGCGCTCTGATCACCATCGTCTGTCGCCAGAACCCGCCGACCACGCGATCCGCGGCGCCGATCTTTCGGCGCCGCGGAGGCGATTCTCAGTGGAACGCCGCTGTCAGGACGATGCCGAGACCCAGCCCGATCAGCGCTACGCCGGATGCGCGTTCGAGAACCGGGAGCGCGCGAGCGAATCTGGTCAGGACGACGCGGTTGCCGATGAGGACAGAGACAAGCACGTCCCAGCCGAGTACGACAGCGAACATCCACATGCCGTAGGCGACAAGGTGTCCTGAGCTCGCGCCGACCGCGAGAATGGTGGCGAGGCCCGCGTAGAAGAGTGCGTTCTTGGGGTTGAGGGCGGCCGAGGCGAACCCCATCGCGGCAAGTTTCCACCGGCTTCCGGCGGTGCGCGCGGTACCGCCGGCCGGTGCCGACTCGATCGAGGCGGCACCGGCCGAGCGCAGCAGGCCCACTCCGAGATGTAGGAGGAAGGCGGCGCCCGCGATCTGGACCATGGTGAAGGCGATACCGCCCGGCCGCAGTATCGACAGGCCCGCGAACGCGGTCGCGATGAAGACGGCGTTCGCGGCCGCGATGCCCGCGCACGCGGCGATCGCGCGACGCCATCCTTGGGTCATCGAAGTATGCGCGATGAGGAAGAAATCGGGGCCAGGGGACAACAGGGCGAGGAAGTGGGCACCGGCCACGGCAGCGAATTGGTTCATTCTTCCTCTGTTGTGCTCGGATGCGGAGGGGACCGAGCCACTGTGCCGGAGTCGCCGCGGCGGTGTCTTGAACGAAATTGCGGGACCGGTTCGCCGTTTCAGTGGGTGGCGCCGGTGCGGTACTCGCCGGGCGTGACCCCGGTGCGGAGTTTGAAGGTCCGGTGAAAGTGGCTCTGGTCGGCGAAACCGAGGTCGCAGGCGACTTCGGCCGGGCCACAGCCCTCGCGGAGGCGGGAGCGCGCTCTGATGATGCGTTCGTTGATCTGCCAGGCGAGGGGAGGCAGCCCGGTGACGGCGCGGAACCGCCGAACCAGCTGGAACCGGCTCAGGCCCGTGTCCACGACCAGGTCGCCGAGAGAGACCTGCATATCCGAGGTGCGGAGGTACTCGAGAATCGGCGCGACGACGGCCACGTCGGACGCACGGGCCTTGGCGCCGGCGACGAAATCAGCGGGTGCGGTCAGGATCTCGTCGAGGACGGTGACGAGCAGTTCTTCCTTGTCGCGCGGGGCGGCGCCGGAGAACAGCACCTCGTTGAGGCGGCAGAACGCAGCGTATCCGCCGGGCTCGGGGACGATGCGCACCGCCCGCGGGCTCCGATCGACCCCCGTATCGAGTTCGGGTAGGGATTCGCCGAGCCAGGTCTCGTCCACGTGGAGCATCTGGTAGCTCCACCGGCCTTCGACGGGGTTGCAGGCGTGGACTCGGTGGGCGGGGATCACCACGACGCTCCTCGCCGTCAGCTGCAGGGGACCGCCGGGTGCGCCGGTGAACACACTGCGTCCTTCGTCGACCACACCGATGGACATCGAATCGTGGGTGTGCGGTTTGTAGCAGGAGACCGTGCGGCAGGCCCGCCTGCTCTCGAGAAAGGGCAGCGCAGCGTCCCGCCAGAACTCCGCCTCCACCACGGTGCAAGCCTAGCGGCCCGGGGCGGTGCGTCCGGTGACGACCATCAGCAGTTCCGCCGCCGTACCGGACAGCGGAGTGCCGGAGCCTGCGGTCCAGCCGGTGTCGGTCGCGGTGAGGGCGTATCCGGCGAGTCGCTTACGGGCGTGGAACGGAGTACCCATCGTCCACACTCGTTCCAGCGACCACTGCGCGGCCTGCGCCGGCATGACCCGGTCGATGCCGAGCGGGATCGCGATGTCCTGACCGTGCACCAGCAGGTCCATCAGCCGGTCGATCGGTGTCGTCCCGATCGGCGTGATCCGGGAGTCGACGGTGGCGCGCAGGTCGTCCAGCAGCTCGGCGGTCGAGGTCCGGTCGGCCAGCCGGACAGCGGTGTCGTGGATGAGGCGATCGAGATTCCCGCGGGCCCGGATCAGATTCACGACGAGCGAACCGATCGTGACCCGCGTGGCCAGCACCAGATGCGCGACCACATCCCGTACTCGCCAGCCGTCGCACAGCGATGCGGTGTCCCAGGCCGATTCGGGCAGGTCACGCAGCATATCGACGAGGCTCGCGCGTTCCGCGGCCACCGCCTGCCAGATCGTCTCGGCGGTGGTGTGCTGTTCAGTCATGTGGGTACCGTAGGAACTCCACCGAGGTGGAGGTGCCAGCGACTGTGACCGACAGCACACGTCTGACGATCGGTGAACTCGCCACGCGCACGGGCGTCGCGGTCCGCACGATTCGGTTCTATTGCGACGAGGGACTTCTCGATGTGCGGCGCACCTCGGCCGGTCATCGCGTGTTCGACCCGTCGGCCGCCGAACGCCTGATGCTGCTGCGCCGCCTGCGTTCGTTCGGCATCGGCCTGGCCGCGATCGGTGACGTGCTGGCCGGCGTGCGGTCGATCGACGAGGTGATCGCGGCCGAACGCGCCGCCCTCGACCACGAGCTGGACGCGCTGAGCCGCCGCCGCTCGCTGCTCCGCGCGGTCGAACACTGCGCGCCCGAGAGCATGAATCTGCTTGCCGCCGTGACAGATCCGCAGGCGGCCCGCGACGCGCTCGGCCGTTTCTGGCGCCGTCAGCTCACGCCGCTGCCCGCCGCGGTGATCGACGACTTCATCGACATGAATGTCCCCGAACCCGCCGCCGACGCGCGCCCGGAACATCTCGTCGCCTACGCGGAACTCGTTGCCACCGTGACGAATCCGGTGCTCAGTACGGCCATGTTCGACACCATCCGGCACCGCGCCACCCCCGGCGTCCGCGACGAACGCCGTCTGCTGTTCGAGGTGGCCGATGCCTGCCTGTCGGCGGCGCCGCTGGTCGCCGCGGGCCACGCGCCCACACCCGGCGCCGAACTCGACCACTACGTCGACGCCCACGCCACCGCACGCGGTCTCGCCGACACTCCCGCCTTCCGGCGGCAGCTCCTGGCGGATGCCGAAGGCGCCGACCAGTTCCGGCGCTATTGGCAGCTCACCGCGATCCTCACCGGCGAGGCGGTGACCTCCGGCGCCGCACACCTGTGGCTGTTCGACGCGCTCGCCGCCTCGGCCCCATGAAAAGGGGAGGCCGGCGATCCGGCCTCCCCTCACTCACCGCGACGAACTCACGGCACGACTTCGACGATGTCGCCCGGCTCCAGCCACTCGTAGTGCGCCTTGGCGCCTTCGGGTGTCAGCCGGATGCAGCCGTGGGACTGCTCCTCGGTGGGTCCGATGTGGTAGGCGATGTCACCGTTGAAGAACACCGCGTACTCCATGGGCGCGTTGTGCAGGGTGCTCCAGTGGAACGGCTTCTTGAACGCGACCTTGAAGACACCAGGCGGGGTCTCGTACCCGGGCCTGCCATGCGACATCGGGCTCGGCCCGAAGGTCACCTTGCCGTTGTCCATCAGCCAGGCATTGTTGGTGGACAACTGCAGACAGGCCCGCGCCTTCTCACTGCACGGCGCGACGACCGGTTCCGGCGGGGGAGCCGGAATGATGGCCGGAACACCGGGAACATCGGGCCCGCCGGGCCACAACGGTTCGGCCTGCACCGGCGCCGCGACGGCCGCGCCGACCACCGCCGCGCACATCGCCGCCTGCACAGCCCAGCGGGGGATACGACTAGTACTCACGAAATCTTGCCTCTCTCGCCGCGCCCACCCCTGGCCGTCGTGCGCCCAGAACATGAGCTTTCAACATCGACACAAGCCTCGGAAACATAGAGGTATCAGAGATAATGAAGTATTGCGATCGTGTTGAGCAAGCCCGCGGCGACGCATTCGGCGTGGCACTTGACCACTTAGGTAAGCCTGACCTATGCTCATCTCGGCGTATGGATGAGCCGGTGGTCCCGAGGGCTGCGGTCGACCCCCTCATTCCTGCCGCGGCGGGCTCCGTCCCAGTGACGGGGTCCGCCGCTTCGTCTCCCGGGGTGCAGGGCGCCCGATGCGATGGTGTAGACCGGAACGCATGACCGACAACACCCTGTCCCTGGCCGAGATCACCCCGGAGCTGATGACCAAGGCCAGCGAAGGCACCTTCACCGATCTCATCGGACTGCGCTACACAGAGGTGAGCCCCGACCGGGTGCGCGGCGAATGGGAGGTGCGCCCGCAGCTGCACCAGCCCGCGGGCATCCAGAACGGCGGGGTCTACTGCACGGTCATCGAAACCCTGGCCAGCGTCGGCGCCGGTGTCTGGTTCGGCGAGCGTGGCTCCGTCGTCGGCGTCAACAACAACACCGACTTCCTGCGCGCGGTCCGTGAGGGCATCCTCACCGGCGAAGCCACCCCCATCCACCGCGGCCGCAGCCAGCAGCTATGGGTCGTGGTGATCACCGACGCCGAGGGCCGCACCGTCGCCCGCGGCCAGGTCCGTCTGCAGAACCTCGCCGCCTGACTCAGTCTTCGGTGGTGATCCGCCAGGCGTCGCGGCCGAGGACGTCGACGACCAGCGCGCCGATATTCCAGGCATCGTCCTCGCCGCGATGATGGCGACCTTCCAGCGGCAGGCCCGCGATATGCAGCGCACCGGCCATCCCTGGCCGCTTGCGCAACCCGTACGACTCGGCGAACACCTGCTTGGCATTGGTGTGCAGCCGCCCGAACGGATACCGCACCCCCGTCGCCGCACACTGGGCCCGGAACTGCTTGCGGTCGTAGTCACCCCAGCTCGCCCACGCCCGCGACCCCGCCGCGAACTCGGTAGCCAGCAGCCGGCAGGCCTGGTCGAACTCCACCCCACCGTCGACCTGCTCCTGCGTCAGCCCGGTCAGTTCGGTACAGAACTCGCTCACCGCGGACCGGGCAGGCCGCACCAGAATCCCGTGCCTGCTCACCCGCGTCCGCGTCGCGAGATCGACCACAGTCAGCCCGATCTCGATGATTTCACTGCTCTGCCCCGCGGGCGCCGCCCCCGCCCAGCACGTCGCCTCCACATCGACCACATTGAGCAGCCCGCTCCATTCCTCCATGAACGGCGACGCTAGAGCGCCGTTCCCCGCCCATGCCACCGAATTTCGTGATCCCCCGCTGCTCGCGGCCTCGCCGGACAGGCGGGCGGTCCGCGGGCATGCCAGAATGTCGGACACCTGTCCACGATCGGTGAGGAGACCCGATGCGCCTGTCGCCGCACGAGCAGGAACGGTTGCTGCTGAGTTATGCGGCCGAGCTGGCCCGCCGCAGGCAGGCGCGGGGACTCAAGCTCAACCATCCCGAGGCGGTCGCGCTGATCACCGATCATGTGCTCGAGGGTGCGCGGGACGGGCGGACCGTGGCCGAGTTGATGTCGTCGGGGCGGTCGGTGCTGAGCCGGGACGACGTGATGGCGGGCGTGCCGGAGATGATCCACGACGTGCAGGTCGAGGCGACCTTTCCCGACGGGACCAAGCTGGTCACCGTGCACCACCCGATCGGTTAGGCGAGGCCATGATTCCCGGTGAATACCTCTGTGCCGAGGGCACGATCGAGCTCAACGCGGGCGCGACCCGCATCGAACTGGAGGTCGTCAACACCGGCGACCGTCCGGTGCAGGTGGGCAGCCACGTGCATTTCCCGCAGGCCAACGCCGTCCTCGACTTCGACCGCGCGGCCGCGCGCGGCCACCGGCTCGACATCCCCGCCGGCACCGCCGTCCGATTCGAACCCGGTCTGCCGCAGCGTGTTTCGCTCGTCCCGCTCGGCGGCACCCGCGAGGTGTACGGGATCAGCGCCAACCCGCCGGGGCGCCTCGATGCGTGACCACACGAACCCTTCGGGAGAGATCCGATGACCGAACTGAGCCGCGCCCGCTACGCCGAACTGTTCGGGCCGACCACCGGCGACCGCATCCGGCTCGCCGACACGGACCTGATCATCGAGATCACCGAAGACCGTAGCGGCGGACCGGGTCTCGCCGGTGAGGAAGCCGTGTTCGGCGGCGGCAAGGTGCTGCGCGAATCGATGGGTCAGTCGCGGGCAACGCGTGCCGAGGGCGCACCCGACACCGTCATCACCGGCGTGGTGATCATCGATTACTGGGGGATCATCAAGGCCGACGTCGGCATCCGCGACGGCCGCGTCTGCGGCATCGGCAAAGCCGGTAATCCCGACACGATGCCGGGCGTGCACCCTGACCTCGTCGTCGGCCCGTCGACGGAGATCATCGCGGGCAACGGGCGCATTCTCACCGCGGGCGCCATCGACTGTCATGTGCACTTCATCTGCCCGCAGTTGATGGACGAGGCGCTCGGCGGCGGCATCACCACGCTCATCGGCGGCGGCACCGGCCCCGCCGAGGGCTCCAAGGCCACGACCGTCACCCCCGGTTCCTGGCATCTGGCGCGGATGCTGGAATCCCTCGATCACTGGCCGATGAACATCGTGCTGCTCGGCAAGGGCAACACGGTCAGCCAGGAATCCATGTGGGAGCAGTTGCGCGCGGGCGCTTCGGGTTTCAAGCTGCACGAGGACTGGGGGTCGACCCCCGCCGCGATCGATGCGTGCCTCACCGTGGCCGACGCGGCGGGCGTGCAGGTGGCACTGCACTCGGACACGTTGAACGAGGCCGGTTTCGTCGAGGACACCGTCGCCGCCATCGCCGGACGCGGCATCCACGCCTATCACACCGAGGGCGCGGGCGGCGGGCACGCGCCCGACATCATCACCGTCGCTTCGCATCTCAACGTGCTGCCCAGCTCGACCAACCCCACCCGGCCGCACACGATCAACACCCTCGACGAGCATCTCGACATGCTCATGGTGTGTCACCATCTGAGCCCGTCGATCCCCGAGGACCTCGCCTTCGCCGAATCGCGGATCCGCCCGTCCACCATCGCCGCCGAGGACCTGCTGCACGACCTGGGCGCCATCTCCATGATCGGCTCCGACTCCCAGGCCATGGGCCGCATCGGCGAAGTGGTGCTGCGCACCTGGCAGACCGCGCACGTGATGAAGCGCCGCCGCGGCGCCCTGCCCGGCGACGGGGCGGCCGACAACGCCCGCGTGCGGCGCTATATCGCCAAATACACCATCTGCCCGGCGATCTCGCACGGTCTGGACGCCGAGATCGGCTCGGTGGAGGTCGGCAAACTGGCCGACCTGGTGCTGTGGGAGCCCGCGTTCTTCGGGGTCCGCCCGCACGCGGTCCTCAAGGGCGGCATGATCGCCTGGGCCGCGATGGGTGACGCCAACGCGTCCATCCCCACCCCGCAGCCGGTCCTGCCGCGCCCGATGTTCGGCGCCGCGGCCCCCGCCGCCGCGGCCACGTCACTGCACTTCGTCTCCGAGCAGGCCATCGACGACGGCCTGGCGAACCGGCTGAACGTGCGCCGAAAGCTGGTGCCGGTCAAGAACGTTCGCCGGGTCACCAAGGCCGATATGCCGCACAACGACGCCATGCCGCACATCGAGGTCGACCCCGACACCTTCACCGTCCGCGTCGACGGCGAGGTGTGGGCCGAGCAACCGGCGACCGAACTGCCGATGGCCCAGCGCTACTTCCTGTTCTGACGACGAAACCCCGCCGACCACGGTGTCGGCGGGGTTTCGGGTGCGGCGCTCAGTCGAACGAGCAGCCGCCGACCGGCTTGTCCGCAAGCCGGTCGAGCAGGTAGGTCACCGCGTTGTCGGGACCGAAGCCGTCGATCAGTTCCGGGCCGAAGTGGTTCGGAATGGTCGTGCCGGGCAGGATCGGCGGCAGCTCGTTGGTGCGGAAGGTGACCGTGGCGCCCTGACCGCACCAGTCCTCGGCCAGGCGACGGGCCTGCCCGTAGGGGACGGTGTCGTCGTTGCGGCCGCTGGTGATCAGGACCGGGGTGGCCGGCTTCGAGCTGCCGATGCGCAGTTCCGCGAGCACCGGCGCCGCTTCGGGGATCTCGGCGAGATGCTCGGTGAGCGAGCGGCCGTCGATGGTCAGCGAATTCGTCTTCAGGAACGGGTGGTAGGTGATCAGGTCGGCGACGCACGATTCGCTCAGCGTCGCGAGCATGGCGCGGCCTTCGGGGCTGATCACCCGGTCCACCGCCTGATGGAGCTCGGGGTAGCGGGCGAGCATGCCGTTGACCGCGAACCCGATGGCACCGCCGATCAGCGCACCGTCGATGCGTTCCAGGATCGCCGAGAGGTCGGCGACCGGACCACCGGCCCAGGTGCCCTTCAGGTTCAGTTCCGGCGCGTACTCGGGCTGCATCTCCGCGGCCGCCGCCGTGGCACCGCCGCCCTGCGAATAGCCCCACAGGACCAGGGGAGTCTCGGGTCCGACACCGCCGAGGGCATTGGCGGCGCGCGCGCCGTCGAGGATCGCGTGACCACTCTCGAACCGGTTGGCGTAGGTGTGGATTCCCGGCGTGCCGAGACCGATGTAATCGGTGATCAGCACCCGCGCGCCCAGCGCGGTCCACACGGCCGAGGACGGCAGCTCCTGATTCGCCGACAAGCCGAGCGGATCGGCGGTCACCGAGACGCCGGTGGAGAACGCCACCGACATCGCGCACCGGTCCGCCTGACCCGAGGTGCCGGGCCCGATGACCACGGTCGGCCGCGGCCCGGCACCCTGCCAGGGATTCTTCGGTTCGATGTAGGTGCCGCTCACCGCGACGGGGGAGCCGTCCTGCAACCGCGAGGTGTACATGACGTGCTCGGCCTGCGTCGGCCAGCCCGCCGCGGTCGGCGGCGTCGCGAGAATCGTCATCGGCTGCGTCTTCACGATCGCACCCGGCGTCTCCGGAATCGCCGCGGGCGGCGTGTAGAAGGCGCTCATCGGCTCCGCCGCCACCGGCAGGGCTCCTGCTCCATGACCCGCCACCGCCGCCAGACATGCCACCGCCGTCAGCGCCGCCCGGCGCGCCAGCGATCGTGATTGCCCCATACCACTCCCATCGATGCCACCTCCGCGCCGTCGCGGATGTGTGCTGAGCCGCAGCGGAGGTAGATCATGACCCAGGTCACGGCGCAGCGGCGTACCGAACGGTAACACGGTTACCACACGCCGAAAAGTTCGGGCCCGGCTGTCGGGCGCAACCGGGCGAGCCGACGCGCGAAGATCAAGAGTTCGCCGAGGTAGGCACCGCGAAACGGCGGCCGATGGTGGCACACTGGCGCCTATGACTGACAACGACTGGGCCAGTGTCGATCGCTACATCGTGGACTCGCTCATCGGGGACGACGGCGCTCCCGCGCTCGCCGCGAACGCCGATGCCGGACTGCCCGCGATCGATGTCTCCCCGCCGCAGGGCAAGTTCCTGCACCTGCTCGCCCGCAGCGCAGGCGCGCGGCGCGTGCTGGAGATCGGCACCCTCGGCGGATACAGCACCGAGTGGCTGGCGCGCGCAGTCGGGGACGAGGGCACCGTGGTGACCTTGGAATTCGAGCCGCGGCACGCGAAGGTCGCGCGGGAGAATCTGGATCGGGCGGGAGTCGGTGCCAGGGTGGACATTCGGGTCGGGGCGGCGCTGGACACCCTGCCTGAGGTCGCCGAGGACATGGCCGAACCGTTCGACCTGGTGTTCATCGACGCCGACAAGGTCAACAACCCCAACTATGTGCAGTGGGCGCTGCGGCTGACCCGTCCGGGGTCGGTCATCATCGTCGACAATGTCGTCCGCCAAGGCGGACTGGCCGACGAGCACTCCGAGGATCCGAACGTCCGCGCGAGCCGCGAACTCGTCGAATTGCTCGCCGCCGAGCCGAGTCTGGACGCGACGGTCGTCCAGACGGTCGGTGCCAAAGGCTGGGACGGATTCGCCTACGCGGTCGTCAACGGGCCTCGCTCCTGAAGTCGGCGGGGCGGCGGCGGGCGCGGTAGAGTGGGAGGCTCCCCGAGCAGGCGTATCGACGGCGCGCCGCCGCGGCCACGCCGCGCCCGGGACGGGTTCACCCACCGGCAATGCGCGCGGCGACTACTGGGCGATCGGTATTCATCACCGGTTATCCGCCCTCGATAGCGTGGTGGTACTCGGAAGGAGCCCGGCGTCATGGAATTCCGACACCTGATTTCGTTCATCACCATCGCCGAAGAGTTGCATTTCGGTCGCGCAGCGCAGCGCCTTCATCTGACCCAGCCAAGTCTCAGTGCCCAGCTCCAGAAGCTGGAGAAGTCGCTCGGCGTCCAACTGGTCGCCCGTAACTCCCATGAGGTGCGGCTGACCCCGGCGGGGCGGGAGTTCGAACTCCAGGCCCGCCAGATCGTCGCCCAGCTCGACCGTGCCGCCCAGGCGGCCAAGGCGACCGCCGAAGGTCGCGCGGGCAGCCTGAACATCGGATACAACCTGCCGGCCAGCAGGCACGTGCTGCCGGAGGCGCTCACCAGGATGACCGAGCGACATCCCGACATCGTCGTCTCGTTATGGGAGAAGCGGACCGGGCCACAGCTGGCCGGCCTCGCCGACGGCTCACTCGATCTGGCCCTGGTCTACGGTCACCCGAGCACCGCGGACTTCCGGTATCGCCGTCTGCTGCACCGGGTTCCGCTGGTGGCCGTCGTCGGGAGACGACATCGGTGGGCGGACCGGCCGGGTGTGCCGTTCGCCGAACTACAGAACCAGGACTGTGTGTTGTTCGCGCGGGAGCAATGTCCCGCGATGTACGACACGATTCTGCGCTCGGCGGCCGAGACCAGGATCTCGCTCAACGTCACGCATTCGGCCGACGACCCCGGCGCCACCGCGCACATGGTGTCGGTCCGCCCGCTCGTCGGGTTCGCCTCGCTCCCGCGGGCGATTTCGATGGGAATGGGCGTGCCGGGCAGTAGTTCGGTGGCGGTGAAATTGTTCGATCCGGTGCCGACACTGGATTTGCACGCGGTGTGGCGTGCCGACGAACCGAATCCCGCTGTGTCGCTGTTCCTGGAATGCATCGAATCGGCACAGGTAGATGATGTCCGGGTATTGTCGGCCTGAAGCCGTCGATAGGACATGACTGTCGCGCGGTAGGAACAGCGATGGCGGCGGCGACGGGAATGGTTGCCGCCGTGAAGAATTCAATTCGTGAACACAGTGTCTGTCACCGCGAACGGATTCGTTCCATCCGATACCTCCAGCCTGTATGCGATTGTTTCCGACGCGGCACGGCGTGACCCTGCGCGCCATTCCCTCTGCGCCGCCGACGGAACCCAGCTGACCACCGGCGAACTCGACACCCGGGTCCGCGCGCTCGCCTCGGCACTGCTCGACCGATCGGTCGCCGCGGGTGATCGCGTGGCCGTGCTCGGCCGCACGAGCCTGGAGTGGGCACTGCTCGACTGTGCGGCTCTGGCCGTCGGCGCGGTGATCGTGCCGGTGTACCCGACCTCCTCGCCCGCGCAGATCGAACACATCCTGCGCGACAGCGGCAGCCGCTTCTTCGCGGCCGAAACCGCCGACGACGCAGCCCGTTTGGTCGCCGCGGGCGCCGCCGAGGGCGCGGTGTGGTCCTTCGACGACCTCGCCGCGTGGTCGACCGGCAAGGAGCATCCGGAGCTCGACGCGCGGATCGCCGCGGTGCGGGCCGGTGACCTGGCGATGATCGTCTACACCAGCGGCACCACCGGCCTGGCCAAGGGCTGCATGATCAGCCACCGCAACATGTACGTCACGGCCGCGAACACCTCCCGGCAGACCGGCGAGCTGTTCGACGGCACGACGGTGCTGGCGCTGCCGCTCTCGCACGTGTTCGGCCAGACGATCCTGTTCGCCTGCCTCTACGGCGGCAGCCGCACCCATCTGCTGCCCGGGGTTCCGGACCTGGTGCCCGCGCTCGCCCGGTTGCGGCCGACCTTCCTTGCCCTGATTCCCTACGCGCTGGAGAAGATTCGCAAGCACACGCGCGCACTGCTCACCGAGGAGCAGGAAGCGGAGGCGGTCGAACGCGGCCTCGCGGTGCTGGCCGAGGGTTCGGCGCCGGTCGCAGGCAACGACGCCGTGTCCGCCGCGTTCGGCGGCCGGCTGCGCTACGTGATCTCCGGCGGCGCGTCCCTCGACGACACCACGGCAAGTTTCTACGCGGGCTTCGGCGTGGTGATCCTGAATTGCTACGGCCTCACCGAGGCGGCCACCGCGGTCACCGTGAGCGCGCCGGCCACCAACCGGCTCGGCACCGTCGGCCGCCCGATCCCCGGCACCGAGGTCGGCATCGGCGCCGACGGTGAGGTGCTGGTCCGCGGCCCGCACGTCTCGCCAGGCTACTGGGGCGCGGCCGCCGACCAGCGGCCCGTCGACGACGAGGGCTGGCTGCACACCGGTGACATCGGCGAACTCGACGACGGCCACCTGCGGATCACCGGGCGCAAGAAGGAGATCCTGGTGACCTCCGGTGGCAAGAACGTCGCACCGACGCCGCTCGAGGACCGGGTCCGGCTGCATCCACTGGTCAGCAACTGCATGGTGGTCGGTGACGGGCGCCCGTTCGTGACCGCGCTGATCACCCTCGACGCCGACCGCGCGGCGAAGTGGCGCATCGACCATCCCGACGACGATCCGGCCACCGAGATCCAGGCCGCCGTCGACGACGCCAATTCGCTGGTGTCGCGGCCGGAATCCATTCGCGCATTCCGTGTCGTCGACGGCGATTTCACCGTCGACGCGGGTCTGCTCACGTCGTCGCTGAAATTGCGCAGGGCCGTGATCGCCGAAACCTATTCCGCGGAAATAGATCAGCTGTACGTGTCGCGCGGGTAACGCGACGCGAAATTCCTCCCATGGTCTCGCCGACGATAGCCGGGACCGATCGGCCGATGAATTGCGATGGCCCGCCGTGGTTTCCGCAATGCACCGGCGACAGACTCGAAATCGGAATTCGACCAGCGAAAGTGATCACATCATGTATGACGTCATCGTCGTCGGAACCCGGGTCGCGGGCGCGCCCCTGGCCATGCTGCTGGCCCGTCAGGGCTACCGGGTGCTCGCCGTGGACCGCGCGACCTTTCCCAGCGACACCCCGTCCACGCACTACATCCACCAGGCAGGCCTCGGCTTTCTGAAGTCCTGGGGCCTGCTCGACGCCGTGGTGGCCACCGGCTGCCCGCCGATCCGCCACCTGAACTTCACCTACACCGACATCGAGATCCCCGGCATGGCCGATCCGGCGGCCGACGGCATCGACGCCGTCTACTGCCCGCGCCGCACCGTGCTCGACAAGATCCTGGTCGACGCGGCGGGGGAGTCGGGCGCCGAGGTCATCGAGGGCTTCACCGTCACCGGGCTGCTGCGCGACGGCGACCGGGTCGCCGGTATCCGCGGCCGCGCCGGTGACGGCCCCGAGCAGGAGTTCCGCGCGAAACTGGTTGTCGGCGCCGACGGTTCGAACTCGATCGTCGCCAAGGAGGTCGGCGCGGCCACCTACGAGGGTTCGCCCGCGGCCTGCTTCATCTACTACTCGTACTACGAGGGCGTCGACTGGGGCATGCACCACCGCACCGGTTTCGGTGAGCAGCAGTTCGCCTCCTGGCCGACCAACGACGGCCTGGCTCTGGTCGCGGTCATGCGCAAGCGCGACCGGTTCCGTGACTTCCGCACCGATCCCGATGCGGGCGTGCAGGAGATCGTCGACCAGATCGACCCGGAAATCGGTGCGCGCCTGCGGGATACCGGCAAGCGCGTCGAGCCGTTCCGCCCGATGCTGTACCCGGACAACTACCGTCGCCAGTCCTTCGGTCCCGGCTGGGCGCTGGTCGGCGACGCCGGCTACCACAAGGACCCGTTCACCGGCTGGGGCATCACCGACGCCTTCAAGTACAGCCAGCTGCTCGCCGACCTGGTGCACGAAAGCCTCTCGGGCGCGCGCCCGTTCGAGGAGACCATGCCGGAATACCAGCGGGAGCGCGACGCGCAGAGCGCCAGCACCTACGAGCTGACCCAGTCCATCTCCGACCTCACGCTGACCCCGTACTACGACTCGGTGTTCCGCGCGGCGAGCCTGAGCCCGCACTACTCCAAGAAGTTCTTCGGACTGATCGCCGGCCTGTACCCGCCGGACAAGTTCTTCGGTGAGGCCGAGCTGAGCGCGCTCTACGAAGAGGTGAACTTCCCCGTCGCCGACCGGCACGTGGTGAATACGGCGGTCACCGCATGATTGCGGCCGGCCTGACGGCGCTCGGAGACAGCTTCGTGGAGGGCCGTGGCGACCCCGCCGCGGCGGGTGGTTACCGGGGCTGGGTCTCGCGCCTCGGCGGTCAGCTCGGGCTGCGGCCCACCACGATTCGCAACTTCGGTACCCACGGCGCCACGACCGGCGATGTCGTCGCGAGCCAGCTCGCGGACGCGACGTCGTCGGCCCGGGCCGGCCTCTACGGTGTGGTTGTCGGCGTGAACGACCTGGTCAGCGCCTACGACGCGGATCGTTTCGCCGACAACCTGCACACCATCTTCTCGACCCTGCGGGCCAGGGAAGCCACCGTGTTCACCGCGAGCTACCCCGACATCCCCGCCCGCCTGCCCGTGCCGGACGGTTTCCGCGCCCTGCTGCGTGAGCGCTTCGCCACCGCCAACGACGTCCTTGCCCGGGTCACCGACGACACCGGCACCCTGCTGCTAGATATCGCCGCCCGGCCCGAATGGGCCAGGCCGGAGGTGTGGACCGCGGACGGTCTGCACCCGAGTCCGGTGGGCCACCGCCTGTTCGCCGCCACCGCGGCCGAACTGATCGCGTCGGCCACCGCCACCACCGTCGCCGCCTGAGAGGAACCTTCCGTGACAGACGAACGACGCCTGGCACGCGACCCGATCGCCATCGTCGGGATGTCGGGTCTGCTGCCCAAGGCACACACCCACCGCGAGTACTGGCAGAACATCATCGACGGCGTCGACTGCACCTCCGAGGTGCCCGCGTCGCGCTGGAGCCTGGACGACTACTACGACGCCGATCGCTCGGCGCCGGACAAGACCTATTCGCGCCGTGGGGCTTTCCTGCCCGATGTCGAGTTCGATCCGCTGGAGTTCGGCATGCCGCCGAACCAGCTCGAGGTCACCAGCACCATGCAGACCCTGAGCCTCGGGGTCGCCCGTGATCTGCTCGCCGATGCCGGCGCGACCGGCTCGGAATGGTACGACCCAGCGCGGACCGGCGTGGTGCTCGGCACCACCGGACCGGTGCCGCTGATGCATCCGCTGGCCGCGCGCCTGTCCACCCCGGTGCTCGAGGAGGCGGCCCGCTCGGTCGGCCTGTCCGACGGTGACGTCGCGGAGATCTCGCGTCGCTTCGTCGCCGCGTTCGCGCCGTGGGAGGAGAATTCGTTCCCCGGTCTGCTCGCCAATGTGGTGTCGGGCCGCGTGGCGAACCGGCTCGGGCTCGGCGGCATCAACTGCACCGTCGACGCGGCGTGCGCGGCATCGCTGGCCGCCATCCGCACCGCGATCGCCGAACTGCAGGACGGCCGCGCCGACATGATGATCACCGGTGGCGTCGACACCGAGAACTCGATCTTCATCTACCTGTGCTTCAGCAAGGTCGGCGCGCTGTCGCCGACCGGCCGGATCAGCCCGTTCTCGGCCGAGGCCGACGGCACCCTGCTCGGTGAGGGCATCACGATGCTGGCGCTGCGCAGGCTGGCCGACGCCCGCCGCGACGGCAACCGCATCTACGCGGTGATCCGCGGTCTCGGCTCCTCCAGCGACGGTCGCGCCAAGAGCATCTACGCGCCGGTCGCCGCGGGCCAGCGGGTGGCGCTGGAGCGCGCCTACACCGACGCCGAGTGCTCGCCCGCCGACGTGGAGCTGATCGAGGCGCACGCCACCGGCACCGCGGTGGGCGACAAGACCGAGCTGACCGCGCTGAAAGGGCTGCTCGCCGACGCGAGTTCGGAGACGGGATTCGCCGCTCTTGGCAGTGTGAAGTCGCAGATCGGGCACACCAAGGGAGCCGCGGGCACCGCGGGCGTGATGAAACTCGCGCTCGCCCTGCACCAGAAGATCCTGCCGTCGACGATCAATGTCGACGCGCCCAACAGCGAGATCGACGCCGCGCACACCCCGCTCTACGTCAACACGAAGACCCGGCCGTGGGTGCGCGACCCGCAGCGCCCCGTGCGCCGCGCGGCCGCTTCGGCAATGGGCTTCGGCGGCACCAACTTCCACCTTGTGCTCGAAGAAGCCGACGGCGAACGCGGACAGGTGCTGCATCGCGTGCCCCGTGCGCACCTGTGGCACGCGCCGGATGTGTCGGGCCTGATCGACGTCGTCCGCAGCACCCCGGGCACCGGCGGCGGCGACATCCCCGCCGACCACGCCCGCATCGGTTTCGTGTCCGTCGACGAGGACACCGCCGCCGATCTGCGCGCGCTGGCCGTCGACGAGATGGTGCGCAATCCCGAGGCGGCACAGTGGGATCACCCCGAGGGTGTCTACTTCCGCGCCACGGCGCTGCCGGAGGCGAAAGTCGGCGTGCTGTTCGCAGGCCAGGGCAGCCAGTACGTGGACATGGGTCTGGACGCGGCGCTGAACAATCCGCCGGTCGGCGCGGCCTTCGACGCCGCCAATGCCGCGTTCGTCGGCGCCGGGCAGCGGCTGGGCGCGGTGGTCTTCCCGCCGCCCGCGTTCACCGAGCAGGCCCGCGCCGAGCAGGAATCCGCCCTGCGCCGTACCGAATTCGCGCAGCCCGCGATCGGCGCGCTCGCGGCCGGTCAGTTCCGGGTGCTCACCGAGTTCGGTCTGCGGGCGCACGGCTACCTCGGCCACAGCTTCGGCGAGCTGACGGCCCTGTGGGCCTCGGGCGCGCTGAGTACCGAGGACTTCTTCACCCTCGCCCGGGCTCGTGGTGCGGCGATGACGGTGGCCGACGATGCCGAGGCGGGCACCATGGTGGCCGTCAACGCACTGCGCGAGGACGTCGCCGAGGCGCTGGCCGATCTCGACGACGTGTGGATCTGCAATCACAACGCCCCCGACCAGATCGTCGTCGGCGGCGGGCCGGAGGGCATCGCCGCCTTCATCGCGCGCAGCGCCGAAAGAGGCTGGGCCACCAGGGATCTGCCCGTGGCAGCGGCCTTCCACACCCCGTATGTCGCGCACGCGGTGACCGAATTCGGCGCCGCCGTCGACGAGGTCGACATCACCGAGCCCGACGCACCGGTCTACGCCGACACCGCGGGAGCGTCCTACGGTGCCGATGTCGCGGCCAACCGGGCGACGCTCACGGCCCAGCTGAGCCAGCCGGTCGAATTCGTCGACGCGCTGCGGGCCATGCACGCCGACGGATGCACCGTTTTCGTCGAATGTGGTCCCAAGCAGGTGCTCACCTCGCTGGTGCGGCGCACCCTCGGCGACGACGTGATCGCCTTCGCCACCGACTCCGGTCCCATCGGCAACGGTGACGTGGCGCTCAAGCGCGCCGCGGTGCGCCTGGCCGTCCTCGGTGTCGAGATCACAGACATCAACCGCTACGCCGCCGCCGAAACGCAGCCCCCCGCCCCGGCTGCCAACAGGATGACGGTGACCCTGTCGGCGCCGGAATACGTGCCGGACAGTCGCCGTGCCGCCTACGCCGAAGCGCTGTCCGGGGACTACTCGGTCCAGCTCGCCGCGCCGCAGGCCGCAGCGGTTACCGAATCTCTGGCCGCCGTCGCCTCGATCCCCGCATCCGCATCCGCACCGCAGCCGTTCGCGGTGCACCAACCGGTGGTAGCCCCGACCGTGGAGGAACAGCTCGTGACCATCCCCGCCCCCGGCTCGTCCGAGTACCGGACGAGCGACTTGCTCGACACCGCCCTGGTGCAGCACCTGGACACCCACCGGCAGTACCTGGACGGCCAGCTCGACCTGGCCCGTGGTCTGGCCGGCGCGCTGAGCAACGGCACGCTCGACGAGAACACCCTGCGCGCCATCGAAGCGGTGAAAGATCACGGCATCGCGATCAGTGAAAGTCATTCGCGGGCAAGCGATGTGCTTGCTCAGCTTGCGGAGCTCGAGTCCGGCGCACCGGTGACCGGCACGCGCACCGTGACCGCTACCCGGCAGGCCCCGCGGGCGATCACCGCCGCGCCCACTGTGCCCGCGATCGCCGCGCCGGCGCCCGCGCCCACCAACGGGCACGCTGCCCCGGTCGCTCCCGCGGCGAATGGTGCTGCCCCCGTCGCAGTTCCGGCAACGGCTCAGCACGCTGTCGCCGCCTCGCAGGCCGCTCCGGCGGAGCAGGCTGCCACCGCACCGCAGGCAGGCACTCCCGGCGCGGCCGCCGACAGCGCGATCACCGGCGATGCGGTCCGCGCCGCGCTGCGGGAGGTCGTCGCCGACAAGACCGGCTACCCGGTCGAGATGGTCGACCCCACCATGGACCTGGAAGCCGACCTCGGCGTCGACTCGATCAAGCGCGTGCAGGTCATCGGCGCACTGCAGGAACGCTTCCCCTCGCTACCCAGCCTGGGCCCCGAGCAGCTGGGCACCCTGCGCACCCTGGACCAGATCGCGGACCTGCTCGCCGAGGCCGGCAGCGCCACCGCCGCACCTGCCACCGTGGCGGCCGCATCCACCACCGTGGCGGCCGCCCCGGCCGACGGCGCCGCGACCGCCGACACCCTGCGGCAGGCGCTGCGGGAAGTAGTCGCCGACAAAACCGGATACCCGGTCGAGATGGTCGATCCGACAATGGATCTGGAAGCGGATCTCGGCGTGGACTCGATCAAGCGGGTCCAGGTGATCGGCGCGCTGCAGGAACGGTTCCCGAACCTGCCCAGTCTCGGACCCGAGCAGCTCGGCACCCTGCGATCACTGGATCAGATCGTGGCCGAGCTGGCCGGGGGTGATGTCCACCCAAAAGCTGAGGCCGCGGCCGAAACGCCGCGGCACGTCGTCGAACTCGTCGAGCTCGCGCCGGTCGACCTGGCGGTCGATCCGTATCGCCTCGCTGGTCGTGCGCTGGTGGTCTGCCTTGATCCCTCGGCCGAGACCGACGCCGAGGCGATCGAGGAGACCCTGCGCGAACGCAGCTGGACGGTGCAGCGGGTAGGCCCCGCCGACACCGTGTCCGGCTCCGCGGACATGTGTGTGATCGTGGCGGGCGTCGCGTCGGACTGGGACCAGGCCGAGCGCATCCTGACCGAGGCGATCCTGCTCACCGGCCGGGTGGTGCCCGCCCTGCGCGGCGCGACCGACCGCGCCGGCTTCGTCACCGTCACCCGGCTCGACGGGCACCTGGGTCTGCTCGGTGACGCCGATCCGGTGCCTGCCCTGCTCGGCGGTCTCGGCGGACTGGTGAAGACCCTGGCCGCCGAGGAACCGGCACTGTTCTGCCGTGCCCTCGACATCGCCCCGGCGGCGACGCCGGGGCGGGTGGCGCAGATCGTGCTCGAGGAGCTGTGTGATGCGGCCGTCGACACCGTCGAGGTCGGCGTCGACGGATCGGGACAGCGGCGCACCCCGGTGCCGAGCAGGCACGGCGATGCGATCACCACCGAGGTCGTCAGCGCGGCAACGACACTCGCGCCGACGGTGCTGACCGAGAACGACGTGCTGCTGGTGACCGGCGGCGCCAGGGGCGTCACCGCCACCTGCGTGCTCGCCCTCGCCGAACACAGCCCGGCGCGATTCGTCCTGCTCGGACGAACCCAGCTCACCGACGAACCGGCCTGGGCCATCGGGATCGCCGACGGCGACCTCAAGCCGGCGGCGGTGCGCGCACTGGCCGGGACAGGGGTGACACCGAAGGACATCGATCGGGCGTGCGGCGAGATCCGCGCGGTCCGCGAAATTCGTTCCACCCTGGCCACTCTCGGCGATCGTGCCGACTACCTCGCCGTCGATGCCACCGACGCGGCCGCGCTCGCCGAGGCGATCGCACCGTGGCGCGAGACCATCACCGGCGTCGTCCACGGCGCGGGTGTGCTGGCAGATTCCCTGATCCCGGACAAGACCGCGGACTCGATCGGGCGGGTCCTTCGCCCCAAGCTCGGTGGTCTCGCCGCCGTCCTGGCCGCGGTGGGGGAGCCAAGGGACCTGGTGCTGTTCACCTCGGTGGCCGGGTTGTTCGGCAATACCGGGCAGGCCGACTACGCCGCCGCGAACGAGGCACTGTGCCGGTTCGCGGTGAGCTGGCGGCGCAGACATCCCGGCCACCGGGTCACCGCACTGGACTGGGGTGCCTGGGACGGCGGCATGGTGACCGCCGAACTGCGCGAGCACTTCCGGGATCGCGGCATCCCGCTGCTGGCCCCCGCCGCAGGCGCCGCCGCGTTCACGACGCAGTTCACCGAGGACCGCCGACCGGAGCCGGTGCTGCTGGTGGGTGCCGCGACCGCACTGTCGACGGGCGAACGTCCCGCCGCACGGGTGCGCGCCCGCCGCGATGTCACCGATCTGGTCGACGAACCCGTGATCGCCGCGCACCAGATCGGCGAGCACATCGTGTTGCCCGCCACCTTCGGTCTCGGCGCGATGATCAATCTCGCGGAGCGAACCCATCCGGGCCGCACCGTGATCGGGGTCAGGGACTACCAGGTCCTCAAGGGGCTGGTGTTCGACCATCCGGTCACCGCACTGGAGATCGAACTCGAACCCGTCACCGCCGTCGACGGCCGAACCGCGGTGCGGGCCACCGTCTTCGGCGACAAGGCGGCCCACTTCCGGGCGACCCTGCTGCTCGCGACGGCGCCCGAGGACGCGGGCAGCCAGTCGATCGTGGCCGGTCCGGGAACCGGCGCCGAGCGGATCTACACCGACGCCATCCAGTTCCACGCGCCGGCGTTGCAGGGCCTGCGCACCATCCGGTCCGACAGCGACAGCGCGATCGTCCTGGAGTGCTTCCTGCCCACCGGCCCGGTCGCCGACGGCGCCTACGCGGGCAGGCTGCACGATCCGGTCGCCGCCGACCTGATCCTGCAGGGCCCGCCGGTCCTCGGCCACCGCCTGCTCGGCGCGGCCTGCCTGCCCCTCGGCGTCGGCCGGATCGACTACCACCACCCGCTGCCGACCACCGAACCGTTCGTCCTGGTGGTCGACAACCCGCGCGCCGGGCGGCTCGAAGCCCGCATCGACGCGACCGCACTGGCCACCGACGGCACAGTGCTGCAGCGCTTCTCGGACGTCACCGTCCTCACGACGCCCGATCTGACGGAGAAGTTCCAGACCTCGGTGAGGGAGTGGACCCGATGACCATCCTCGAATTCGACGGCATCGCCTTCGACCCGGTCGGCGCGGCCCCCGCGCACGCCGTGGCACAGCCGGCGCCGACCCCGTCCATCGCGCAGGCACCGGAGCCCGCGCCCACTACCGAGGTCGCCGTGTATGCCTCTGCGCCGGTGCGAGATTCGGAGCGCGGCCCGATCGCCGAGCTGCGCGTCGGAGTGGTCACGGCCCACCGCTCTGCCCTCGCCGCACAGGTCGCCGTGCAGCGTGCGCTGTGGTCCCGCGCGACCTCTCTCCAGGACCCGGCGACGCACAGCGTCGGCACCACGACGAATGCCGGTCACGGGTCGATTCCGGCCTTCGCGGGGGTCGTCGCCAGGGAAGGTGCGTTCAAGCCTCTGGCGCGCACCGACCGCATCCGGCTCGACCGCGCGGCACTCGAACAGCTGGCCGCGGGCGCGGTCGCCGAAGTCTTCGGACTCGGTCACCGGCGCGACGGTGTCGCAGTGGCGGCGCGACTCGCCGCCGGAGAACCCCTGGTACTCACCGAGATCGAGTCGATCGAGCTCTACGGCGGGACCGGCGACGGTCGGGTCGTCGCCCGCTACGACGGTGCCCCCGGCGTGGCCGCCCGGCAGGCGGCCGAGGTGTTCGCCCTGTTCACCGGCATGCACCTGTGCCTGTCGGGCAGCACGCTGACTGGGGCTACCCCGGCCGTGTCCGGCGCGACCCGGGGCACGGTGGAACTCGTCGTCACCGGCCTGGATCTCGTTCCCCGCCCGCACGTCGCCGCCACCGCGAGCTTCGCGGGCGGCGAGCCGAGCGTGGCGGTGCAGGTCACCGTCGCCGAGTCCGTGGGTACGGGCGTCGGCCCCGGGCAGGCGGTACCGAGCCTGCTGCTCAACGAGTTCCACATGACGCACCTGGCGCGCGGCGATCAGGCGATCGCGATGGGGCCGGAGTTCGCGGAGTACACCGGTGTGCGCGCGACCCGGCTGCCCACCGGCGGCCTGCTCCTGGTCGACCGGGTCCGCGATTTCGACGGTGCCCGTGGCACTCTCGACGCCGCGTCCTACACCACCGAGTACGACTCGCCCGCCGACTCCTGGTACTACGCCGATACGGCCAACGACTCCATGCCGCACTTCGTGTACATGGAGACCTCGCTCCAGGCCGCGCTGCTCATGGGTTACTACGCCGGGCCGACCCTGACCCAGCCGGGCGTCACCCTGAGCCTGCGCAACCTGGGCGGCACCGCCACGGTGCTGCGTCAGGTCGACCTGCGTGACCGCACGATCGAGCAGTCCTCGCGCATGCTGTCGACGACGATCCTGCCCGGATCCTCGCTGCAGACCTTCGATTACACGCTCAGCGTCGACGGCGAGCCGTTCTACACCGGCGAGACCATGTTCGGCTACTTCAGCGACGAGGCACTGGCCAACCAGACCGGCCTCGACGCAGGTCGCCCCGCCCCGTCCTGGCTGGCCGAGAACCCGCAGGCACCGGTCCGCGCGATCGACGTGGCAGCCCGCCGCGCCGACCCGGCCGCACCACTGTGCTCGCGCGGCACCCTCACCCTCATCGATCGGGTCGATGTGGTCGACGGGGGCGGGAAATACGGTGCGGGATACCTGCATTCGCTGCGCGCCATCGACCCCGACGACTGGTTCTTCACCCGGCACTTTCACCTCGACCCGGTCATCCCCGGCTCGCTCGGCGTCGAATCGGTGATCCACGCCGTGCAGGAATGGCTCGTCGACGCGGGTCACACCGCCGACATGACCGATCCGGTGTTCCGCATTCCGGCGGATATCCCGTTCGGCTGGCGTTACCGCGGCCAGTTCCTGCCCACCGACGGCACCGTCGAACTCGAAGCGCACATCAAGGCGCTGCACCGCGGCCCGCACGGCGTGACCGCGGTGGTCGACGGCTCACTGTGGAAGCCGGGCCTGCGGATCTACGAAGTGACCGACCTGGCTGTCGAACTCGTCGATCGGGCGGCGCGATGACCACGATGCGCACCGCCGCGGTGGCGAGCACCGCCGAGGAGATCGCCGCACTGCTGCTCGACCTGGACGCCCCTGTCTGGATCGTCCGCGCGGACGGTCGCGTCGGCGCCACCGCCGACGAGACGGTCGCGGCGGGCACCCAGGTGCTGGCGGCCGTCGCGCCGCTGCCGCCGGAACGCCTCGGCGACAGCGCTTTCCGCGCCGCACACGGTGTCAGAGCCGCCTACGCCGCCGGCGCGATGGCCAACGGCATCGCCTCGCCCGCCCTGGTGAAAGCCATGGCGCGCAACGGCTATCTGGCCGCGTACGGGGCCGCGGGGGTCGCGCCGGCCGCGGTCGACGCGGCACTGGGCGAGCTGGCCGGGGAACTGGGCGCACAGCCGTTCGCCTGCAACCTCATCCACAGCCCCAGCGAACCCGCGCTGGAACGCGCCATCATCGACGCCTGCCTGCGCCACGACGTGCGCTGCGTGGAGGCCTCGGCCTTCATGGATCTCACCGCCGAGGTGGTCCGCTACCGCGCCGCCGGGCTCGCGGTCGACCGGCAGGGCGGCATCGAGCGGCGGCACCGGGTGATCGCCAAGGTCTCCCGCGTCGAGGTGGCCGACCTGTTCCTGCGCCCCGCTCCGGTCCGGCTGCTACGCGACCTCGTCGGGGCGGGCCGGATCACCGAGGAGCAGGCCCGCCTCGCCGAGCAGGTGCCGATGGCCGACGACATCACCGCCGAAGCCGACTCGGGCGGCCACACCGACCGCAGGCCCCTGACTGTCCTGCTGCCCGAGCTGATCGCGGCCCGCGACCGCCTGGCCACCTCGGTCACCGGAGCGGGCCAGGTCCGCATCGGCGCCGCGGGCGGCCTCGGCACTCCCGATGCCGTCGCGGCGGCCTTCGGGCTCGGCGCCGCGTACGTGGTGACCGGGTCGGTCAACCAGTCGGCCACGGAGGCCGCGCAGTGCGCGGCAACCAAGAACCTGCTGGCCCACGCCGAATTCGCCGACTGCGCAATGTCGCCGTCCTCGGACATGTTCGAACTCGGTGTGCAGGTGCAGGTCCTGCGCCGGGGCACGATGTTCGCCGCGCGCGCCCAGCGCCTCTACGACACCTACCGCGCCTACGACGGACTCGACACTCTGCCCGCGACGCTGCGCGCCGAGCTCGAGTCCACGCTGTTCCGCAGGCCACTCGACGAGGTATGGCAGGAGTGCGTCCGGTACTTCACCGAACGCGACCCGGCCCAGCTCGCCGGCGCCGAACAGGACCCGAAGGCCAAGATGGCGTTGGTGTTCCGCTGGTACCTCGGCCTGTCCTCGGGCTGGAGCATCCGCGGCGAAGCCGACCGGGTCGCCGACTACCAGATCTGGTGCGGCCCCGCGATGGGCGCCTTCAACACCTGGACGGCGGGCACCTATCTGGCCGCGCCGGAGAACCGTGCCGTCGCCGACATCGCGGGGCAGCTGATGTTCGGCGCCGCCTACCTCACCCGCGTCGCCCAGTTGCGGACCGCAGGCGTCCGGCTGCCCGCGGCATGCGCCCGCTACGTCCCACGTCCGCTGGAGGACCGATGACCATCGTCGAGACCGGAACCGCCACCATCGGCACCGCCTGGATGCTGTGCCCGGCGTGCCAGACCGTGATCTATCTCAAACGCTACGAACGCGCCGACCGGGTCTGCCCGGAATGCGACGACCACGGCATGCTCACCGCCGATCAGCGCATCGACCAGCTCCTCGACGAGGATTCGGCCAAGCCGATCGCCACCGCCGCGACGGTGACCGACCCGCTCGGATTCACCGACACCCGCGCCTACACCGAACGCGCCGCGCAGGCACGCGAGGCGACCGGCATGCCCGAGGCGATCCGCTGCGTGCGCGGCACCGTCGACGGCACCCCGATCGTGCTGGCGGTCATGGACTTCCGCTTCCTCGGCGGCAGCCTCGGCAGCGCCGTCGGCGAGGCGGTCACCGCCGCGGCCGAAGCGGCGCTGGCCGATCGCGCGCCGCTGGTGCTCGTCACGGCCTCCGGTGGCGCACGGATGCAGGAAGGCATCCTCGCGCTGATGCAGATGGCCAAGACCAGCCGCGCCCTCCGGCGTCTCGACGACGCGGGCGTGCTGACCATCTCGATCATCACCGACCCGACCTACGGTGGCGTGGCGGCCTCCTTCGCCACCTCCACCGACATCATCGTCGCCGAACCCGGTGCGCGCCTCGGCTTCGCGGGGCCGCGGGTCATCCAGCAGACCATCGGGCAGACCCTGCCCGCCGGCTTCCAGACCGCCGAGTTCCTCCTGGAACACGGCATCGTCGACATGATCTGCCACCGCTCGGCGCTGCGGGCCCGGCTGTCGCGACTCGTGGCGATGACGACCCGCCCGCTGCGCCGCACCGAGCCCGGTGACGCGGATGCGGTCATCACCGACCCCGCCGCGCTCATCGTCGGTGAATCGTGGGATCGCGTGCGCGCCGCCCGCAGACTCGGCAGACCGACCACCCTGGACTACCTGGCCGCCGCGTTCGACGATTTCGTCGAACTGCACGGCGACCGCATGTCGGCGGACTGCCCCGCCATGATCGCAGGCCTGGCCCGGCTCGACGGACTGCCGGTCGTCGTGATCGGCACCCAGAAGGGCCACACCGGCGCCGAACTGACCCAGCGCAACTACGGCATGCCGACGCCCGCCGGCTACCGCAAGGCGGTGCGGGTGCTGCGGTTGGCCGCCAAACTCGGCCGCCCGGTCGTCGCGCTGGTCGACACGGCGGGCGCCTACCCCGGCATCGAAGCCGAGGAACAGGGCCAGGCGGTCGCCATCGCCGAATCGCTGAAACTGCTGGCCGGACTGCCTGTTCCGGTGGTCACCGTGATCACCGGTGAGGGCGGCAGCGGGGGAGCGCTCGCGCTCGCGCTGGCCGACCGGGTCCTGGTGTGCGAGAACGCCGTCTACTCGGTGATCAGCCCGGAGGGCTGCGCCGCCATCCTGTGGAAGGACCCGGCCGCCGCGCCGCGCGCCGCCGCCGCCCTGCGGGTCGACGCGGCCGCGCTGCTCGAACTCGGCATCGCCGACGCGGTGATCCCCGAACCGGACGGCGGCGCCGACCGTGACCCCGTCGGCGCGGCCGCCCTGCTGCGGCGGGCCGTGCGCCAGGCCGTGCACGAACTGCGCGCCTGGCCGACCGCCGACCTGCTCGCCCAGCGCCACAGCCGATTTCGTGCCTACGGGCTGACTCGGCCGGAGAGCTCGGCAGCGCGATGACCGACTTCCTGATCCGCAACCCGTGGACGGTGCTGCGGCAGGGCCTGCGGCTCACGGCACGTACCGACCCCGACCCTTCGAGCCGTCCGCACCCAGAGCCAGGAGACCCGATGACCGAGTCAGCGACCAGCGAATCCACCCAGCGGGCGGTGAGTGCCACCGACGCCGATCACAGCCTCGCGGTGCTCACCCGGCATGCGATGTCCGTGCGCGCCACCGCGTCCGCCCCGACGTCGGTGACCGTCGCCAACGGCCCCGTGCTGCTCCGCATCACCTGGGACGACCGTCCCGCTTCGGCGCCCGCCGTCGGCCACGAACCAGCCGGGGCCGAGGCCGGGCGGCTCTCGCTGGTCACCCCGGCCGCGGCCCCGGCGCCCGCGGGCCGCACCGACGGCGCGCCCGCCGCGAACACCTTCACCCTGACCGCCGAGACCGTCGGCGTGTTCTACCGGTCGCCGGAACCCGGTGCCGCGCCGTTCGTTTCGGCCGGTGACCCGGTGCGCGCGGGCCAGCAGGTTGGCATCATCGAGGCGATGAAGCTGATGATCCCGGTGACCGCGACCAAGGAGGGCGTCGTCGCCGAACTGCTGGTCGACAACGGTGACGCGGTGGAGCACGGCCAGCCGCTGATCGTGTTCGAGGCATTGCGGTGACCCGCCCCCTGCGCAAGGTCTTGGTCGCCAATCGCGGCGAGATCGCGGTGCGGGTCATCCGCACGTGCCGCGAACTCGGCATCGCGACCGTGGCCGTGCACTCCGCCGCCGACCGCGAGTCGGCGGCGGTGCGGCTGGCCGACGAACGGGTGCAGATCGGTCCGGCCCCGGCCAAGCGCAGCTACCTGTCGATCCCCGCGATCATCGAGGCCGCCCGTGCCACCGGCGCCGACGCCATCCACCCCGGCTACGGATTCCTGTCCGAGGACCCGGATTTCGCCGAGGTGTGCGAGGCGGAGGGGTTCGTCTTCGTCGGTGCGCCCGCTGCCGTCATGGCCCGGCTGGGTGACAAGTCCACGGCCAGAGCGCTGATGGCCGACGCGGGCCTGCCGCTGCTGCCGGGCAGCCGCGATCCCATCGACGACGCCGACGCCGCACGAGCGCTGGCCGAGGAGATCGGCTACCCCGTGATCATCAAGGCCGTCGCCGGTGGTGGCGGACGTGGCATGCGGGTAGTCCGCGACGGCGACGATTTCGGCGCCGCCTGGCAGCACACCAGAGCAACCGCCGCCGCCGTCTTCGGCGACGGCAGGCTCTACCTCGAGCGCTACCTGGAATCGGCCAGGCACGTCGAGGTCCAGATCCTGGCCGACACCCACGGCACGGTCATTCATCTTGGCCTGCGCGACTGCTCACTGCAGCGCAGGCACCAGAAGCTGGTCGAGGAGTCGCCTGCCCCTGGCCTGTCCAGCGAACTGGCCGAACGGATCGGCGCCGCCGCCGTCCGTGGCTGCGAGGCGGCGGGCTATGTCGGCGCGGGCACCGTGGAGTTCCTGCTCGCCCCCGACGGCCAGTTCTACTTCATGGAGGTCAACTGCCGTCTCCAGGTCGAACACCCGGTCACCGAGATGGTCACCGGCGTCGACCTGGTCGCCGAGCAGCTGCGCATCGCGGCGGGCGAACCGCTGCGCCTTGGCACCGACATCCGGCCCGACGGCGTGGCGATCGAATGCCGCATCAATGCCGAAGACCCCGAACGCGAATTCGCTCCCGCCCCAGGCACACTCGCCGACTGCGTTTTACCGGCAGGCCCGTTCGTCCGTGTCGACACCCATATCGCGGCGGGTTACGCCGTTCCCCCGCACTATGATTCGCTGCTGGCCAAGGTCATCGTCTGGGCCCCCGACCGAACGGCCGCCATCGCCCGCATGCGCCGCGCCCTGGCCGAGACCACGATCACCGGCACCGGCGTCGCCACCACCACCGACTTCCTGCACGACATCCTCGACCACCCCCGCTTCCGCGCCGCCACCCACGACACCGCCCTCATCGGCACCCACACGGCCCCGGCCACCGCCGCCGCTCGCTGACGCGCCCGGAACAGTCCCGGTGCCGCCGGGCTGTTCCGGACGTTTCGCTGCCCGCGCCGTTAACAGTTTCCGGCATTCCTGCGCCCGGATAATGGGTGATGAATTCCGCACCCCAGGGTTTCTATTCGGGCGAGCCGTAGTTCCCGACACTTTATGTACCGACGCACACGGCGACGGAAACGAAGAAAGGGAACAACCCACATGCACACCATCGACATCCTCGACACCGATATCGCTCTCGAGCTGGACGCGCTCGAGGAACTCTTCGCCCTTCCCGCGGACGATGCCGATCGGTCCGGCCACATCTACGCCTACCGGTACTGATCACCCGTTCGGTCGTCGCCGGGGGCGAAGCAGCCGGCTTCGCCCCCCGACCGTGAAGGTGGGAATTCCTATGAGCGTCAGGCATATCGAATCGGTTCACGAGCTGGCGGACAACCGATATCTCGTCACCGGATACGAGGCGGCGATACAGCTCCTCGCGGACCGCCGGATGTCGAATGATCCGGCCAACGGCACGGACCTGCATTCGGATATCGCCGCGCGATCGGCGGTGAATCAGCGCCACAGTACGAGCATGCAGATGTGCGACGGGGCGCGGCACACCCGGCTCCGGCGGGCGGTGGCGCCCACGCTCACGCCCCGCCGCTACGACGCCCCCGTGGAGCGCATGCGGGCGCGGGCCACGGACCTGCTCGACGCGCTGTTCGGCCGCGGCGGCGGCGACCTGGTCGGCGAGTTCGTGCTTCCGCTGGTGTTCTCCGTGATCTGCGAACTGCTCGGGGTGCCGGAAGCCGACCGTGACCGCGTGCTCGCCTGGGCCGAGGACTCGACCATGCCGGATCCCGAGGTCAGCTCGGCCGGCGCCGCCGCGCTGGACACCTACCTGGCCGCACTGCTGGCCGCCAGGGCGGAGCAGCACGGCGATGATCTGTGCGGCGAGCTCGCCGCGGCCACCGCGGCAGGCCGTCTCTCGGCCGCCGAAGCCGTCGGCACCGCCGCGCTGATGATCGTCGCTGGCTACGAGACGACGGTCAGCTTCGTCAGCACGGCCACCCTCACCCTCCTGATGGCGCCCCGGCTCCAGTGCGCGCTGGCCCGGCGACCGGAATCGCTGCCCTCGGTCGTCGAGGAGCTGTTCCGCTACCTCACCCCCACCGCTGGCACGTGGACCCGGTTCGCCATGGACGACGTGTCGGTCGGTGACGTCGTCATCCCGGCGGGCAGTGCCGTCGTGGTGGACCTCGTCGCCGCCAATCGCGACCCCGACCGCTTCGACCACCCGGATCGCCTCGACCCGTCCCGCACCGACACCAAGCATCTGTCCTTCGGACACGGTCCCCACTACTGCCCCGGCGCCACCTTGGCCCGTAAGCAGGCGCAGGTCATCCTCGGGGTGCTGCTCCCGCGCCTGTCCGAGCTCCGGCTCACCGTCCCCGTCACCGAATTGCGCTGGCATCGGAATCGCTTCAGCAAGCGACCGCGCGCGCTACGGACAACCGTCATCGACTCCCGCCCGGAGGTCATCGCGTGAACGCGACCGTCACCACGCTCACCCGTCGCTACGTCGCGCTCAACGTCCTCGGCTGGCTGCCGACCGGGCTCTGCGCACCGGTCCTGATCCTGCTGCTGGCCGCGCGCGGGATCGACATGGCGACCATGGGCGCCCTGCTCGCGGCCTACGGCCTGACCGCCGCCGCCCTGGAACTGCCGACCGGCGGGCTCGCCGATGTCGTCGGCAGGCGGCCGGTGCTGATCGCCGCCTCCCTGCTGTTCCTGGTGTCCGCGGTGTCGCTCGGGATCGGCACGAGCGTGCTCGTCATCGCCACCGGAATCCTGCTCGAGGCCGCGGGCCGGGCGCTGGACTCCGGGCCATTGCAAGCCTGGTACGTCGACGCCGTGCACGCGGTGGACGAGGACGTGGACCTGACGTCGGGATTCGCGCACGGCCGCACCGCCGGATCGATCGCCCTCGCCGTCGGCGCGCTGGTGGGCGGTGCGCTGGCGGGGTGGGCGCCGGTGCCATCGACCGGTGCCGGGCCGATCCTCGCGCTCTCGCTGCCCTACCTCGCGGCCGCGGGCGTCATCGTGATCCGGATCCTGGTCCAGCTGGCCTGGGTCGGCGAGACGGTCCGACGTCCGCGCGCCGATATCCGTGCCGTGCTCGCCGATATCCCGCGGACGGTGCGGGTCGGCATCGGCACCTGCGCCCGCAACAGCGTGCTGCGCCGCATCACGGTGCTGTGCGGTGTCATCGGGGTCGTGCTCGCCGCGGTCGAATTGCTCGCGCCGTTGCAGATCGCCGCGAGTCTCGGCGGGGACAGCAGGGCCGTCGGCGCCTTCGCCGTCTTCACCGCGCTCGGCGGCTTCGCGATGGCGGCCGGTTCGGCGGCATCGCCCACGCTGTCGCGGCTGCTCGGGTCTGTCCGGCGCACGGTCGTTGTCGCGCTGGTTCTGACCGCCGTCGCCGTCGCCGCGCTGGGGACACCGATCCTGCTCCTGGTGGCCGCCGGATACGTGGGCGTCTACCTCGCACTCGGAGCGCCGGAACCGTTGCTGGACACACTGACTCACCGCGCCGCGACCGCCGGGGAACGCGCCACGGTGCTGTCGGTCCAGTCGCTCGCCCTGCGGATCTGCGGCAGCGTCGGTGCGCTGGCGGCGGGCCTGCTCGCGGCGAACGCCTCGTCCACCGCCGTGTGGGTCCTGGTCGTCGCGGTGCTCGGGCTCGGAGCCATCGCCGCCGCCGGGCTCCCCGGCCGCGAACGGTCGGGGGACGCCGACCCGACAGCCACCGGCCGGGTACTCGAGCTCGCGTGATGCCCCGCGGGGCGCGGCCCAGGCGCCCCGAGCGAGCAGAGCCCGCCGGATCCGGTACCCGGGCCGATCCTGCCGGTGGCCGCGGGCTTTCGATGCCGTCACCGGAATTGTCCGGGGCGTCACCGGCGGTTCGTGTGGTGCGGTCGCGGAATTCCCGCTGATCCGGTAAGCCGTACCTGTGAGGATCCAGCGTCGTCCGCGGCCGGACCGTGGCGTCAGCGGACAGGGTGGTGCGCCATGATCTGTCCGCATTGCAGCAAGGAGGTGCTGCGCCGCGAACGCGGAAACCGCACGTGCGCGAAATGCAGGCGGGTGTTCGCGCTCGAACCGAAGGAGAGCCCGTTCCGGCTCCACGACATCCGGATGCGCAAGCTGATCGACCGGCTCGGGGACGGGCGGAATCTGCGCTACACGCTGCCGCAACTCTGGTACGCGGCGGCGCGGGGACGGGTGCCCGACCCGCGCGAGACGTTCTTCGGCCTCCGGATGGCGGTCTCGATGCTGATCGTCATCGCGACGATCATCGGGACCGTTGTCGTCGCCGTCAGCGGCCTGGTCTTCTGGGCCGTCGGCATCGGGGCGGGGGTGATCGTCCTGGTGGCGGCGAATCTGGTGCTGAACGCGGTGCGGCCCCGGTACCTGGCGACGACCTCGGTCAGGATGCCCGCCGGCTTCGACCGCTTCCAGCAGGAGGTGATCGCCCGGTGGACACAGGTCTATGGCGCGCCGCCCCCGGGTTCGATAGATGGCCGAACCCCACTGCCGCCCTTGCCCGCGCGGCCGCGGTTCGCGGTGCTCTGTCCGGAAAGCAGTGTGCTGACCTGTCTTTCGGCGAACAATGTCGCGGGGCTCTGGGGCATGGCGCCCGTGGGGCGGATCGAACAGCTGCCGCCGGGTGTCCCCGTGCTGGTGCTGCACGACGCCAGCGTCCGCGGCATCACCTTCGTCGCCGATGCGCGCGCCGCCCTCGGCGCCAGGGTGGTCCCGGTCGGGCTCGCGCCGCGCGCGGTGCTCGGCAAGGAGAAGGCGGTGCGGTTGCGCGAGGGCAGGCCCACCGCCGATGAGCTGGCCCGGATCAGCGGCGAGCGACTGACGGCGGAGGAACGTGCCTGGCTGGCCGACGGCTGGCAGACGCCCCTGGCGTCGGTGCCGCCCGCCAAACTCCTCGCGGCGCTGGGCAGCGCGGTGGAGCGGGTCGAGCGGGCGCTGGATCCGGATCGGCAGCGCGCCGAAGCGGTGGGGTTCCTGACGTGGCCGACGCGGTGACATCGGCGGTACTGAGCCGGGCAGTGCGGATCGCGGCGCGGCGGGCCGGTGCGCCCGGCGATCTGCGATTCACCGAACGCCAGCTCTACTTCGAGGTCTGCCGCGTCCTGCTGCCCCTGCCGCGCGGACTCCGCCGTCCCACCTTCACCGTCCCGGCTTCCGTGCGCTACCCGGATTTTCGCGCGGCGCTGGCCGCGCACGGTCCGGTACCCGGCCTGCTCACACCCGAACCGCCCCGGGCCCGGCCCGCTGGTCGGCACACCACCGAACCGGATCTGTTCGACTACGGCCTGCCACGACTGCTGGTGTGCGAATCCACCGAGATCGCGCAGATGTTGCGCGCCAACGGCATTCCGATGGAATCGGCGTGCCCGGTGGTCGGCGCCGACGAACTGCCGCTGGACCCGCGTGTGGCGGGCATGCTGGAGCTGGTCGAGCGATCGGCGGTGTTCCTGCTCCACGACGCGAGCCCGCACGGCCTGACCTTCCCCGACCGCGTGCGCGAGCTGACGCCGATTCCCGACGGCGTCCGCGTGATCCCACTGGGGTTGCGTCCCCGGCAGGCGAGCACCCTGCACGCCACCCACCTCCCGGTGGCCGCGCCCCACACCGTCGACTCCGCGCTCGACCCGTGGGAACGGGACTGGCTGCGTCGCGGCCGCTGCGTCGAGATCGCGGCGGTGCGCCCGGCCGCCCTGCTGCGCACTGTGCACCGCCTGGTCCGCGAGGTGCGGATCCGCGAGACGTCCACGCAGTGGAATCGCCTGCGCACCACCGGTTTCCTCACCTGGCCCACCGCATGAAAGGACCTGCCCATGTCGGTGCGACAGCAAGTCACCTACAACGATGAACTGCTCGCCGACGGCACCGTGCACCGGCACTACTCCGACGGCCGCCGGGAATGGCGCACGCGCGGATCGGGTTTCGTGTCCTGGCGCGACGACCGGGGCGCCTCCGGCCGCGACGAACCACTGGGCCGCGCCCTGGTGAAACGGACCTTCGCCGACGGCCGGGTGCTGTACGGCCGGGAATCCGGCTACGGCCGCACCCTGTGGGGCGACGGCATCCTCACCGTCAACCGGTCCTCCTTCGGCGGCCGGGCCGGCACCATCCTCGCCGCGGTCGCCGGTGGCGCGCTGCTCGGCGCCCTCGTGATGCCCCCGGAATTCCTCTCCCCGATCGAGGAGGAGGAACTGCGCAGGCAGGCGGCGTCCCAGTCGACCGATTCCGGTGGCGGCGGTTCCGGCGACTACGGCACCTGGAGCGACGACTCCGGCGACGACGGCGGCGATTTCGGGTGAGGGCGCACTGATGTCGCGCTGGTGCGCCTTCCTGACCCCCGCCGACCCGGCCGGGGCCGTCCGTGCCGTCGGCGGCGACCCGGTCGCGGTGACCACCCGGTCCGCTCTCGGCCTGCTCGCCGGATCCGGGTCGGCGGCAGGGCATTTCACCGCGGGCGAGTACAGCGCCGTCGGCGCGGTGACCCTGTTCAACGCGCGGGCACTGCGCACCGCGCTCGGCACGGACGCGCCGCCACCGGACCGCACCGACGGCGAGTTGCTGCTGCGGATGTACGCGAAGTTCGGCGCCGCCGGAATCGCCAGGGCCGACGGCATGTTCGCGCTGGCCATCATCGACGGCCCGGATCTGGTGCTGGTCCGCGACCACGTGGGCGCCCGCAGTCTGTTCTATGCCGAGGCGGGCGGCGCGTGGGCGGCCTCGGGATCGATTCGCGCCGTGGCGAAGTGGCCTGCCCTGCGGACCGGACTGCACCTGCCCGCCGTGCGTTCCTTCCTCACCTTCGCCTACCTGCCCGGCCGCGACACCTTCTTCCGCGACGTGCGTGAGGCGCTACCCGGCCGCTGCCTCCGGGTGCGCCCGGACGGTACCTCGGTCGAGGAAACCTACTGGGAGCCCGCCGAATCCGTCGACGACCTGCCCGCCGCCGACCACGCGCTGACCCTGCGCGCCCTGCTCGACGACGCGACCGCGCGACGGCTGCCCGCGGGCGAGCCGGTCGGCGTCCTGCTCTCGGGCGGGATCGACAGCAGTCTGGTCACCGCCCTGGCCGCCAAGCGCCACGATCAGCCGGTCCGGACCTACTCCATCGCCTTCACCGGGACCACCCCCAACGAACTCGCCTACTCGGGCTTGGTGGCCGCCCACTGTCACACCGAACACCGGGTGCTGACAGTGCCGGGGGAGACCGTCGCGGCCCGGCTCGCCGACACGGTGGCCCTGCTCGACTGTCCCGTCGGCGATCCGCTGACGGTCCCGAATCTGCTGCTCGCCGAGGCCGCCGCGGCCGACGGCGCGCGCGTGGTCCTCAACGGGGAAGGCGGCGACCCCGTCTTCGGCGGCCCCAAGAACCTGCCGATGCTGGTCTTCGAACTCACCCGCGACGATCCGGACCCGGTGGCCCGCGCCGCCGCCTACCTCAACAGTTACCGCAAATGCCACGGCGACCTGCCGGTCCTGCTCAGTCGCGACGCGCTCGCCGCACTCGACGGCGCCCCGCCGCTCACCGACCTGCTCACGCCCCTGCTCACCCCGGGGCCGATGACGAGCCTGCTCAACCAGCTGCTGCACACGAACCTGCGCACCAAGGGCGCCCACCACATTCTCACCAAGGTCGAAAGGCTCACCGCCGCAGCGGGAGTCGAGGGCAGGGCACCGCTGTTCGACCGCGCCGTCATCGATCACGCGTTCCGGGTCCCGCCGCGGTTCAAACTCGCCGGCGCCACCGAGAAGTGGATTCTCAAGGAAGCCGTCCGGGATCTGCTGCCCGCCACCATCGTCGACCGGCCCAAGAGCGGGATGCGGGTGCCGGTGCAGCAGTGGCTGGCCGGTCCGCTGCGCGATCTCGGGCACGAGCTGCTGCTCGGCCGGTCCGCCCGGGCGCGCGGGCTCTTCCGCGAGGACACCATCCGCGCCTGGCTGCGCGGCGACGGCGCGCTGCTGCCCCGGCAGGGCGGGAAATTGTGGTTGGTGCTGTCGCTGGAACTGTGGTTGCGTGCGTTCGAGGTCTGATGAGCAGAGGAGTCACCACCGCATGGCCGAACCGAGGATCAAGCACGCCGCGGACGACGAGAACGAGATCCACGAGGTGGCCGGCTTCGCGGACGCGGGCCGCAACACCGTGACACCGGTCGCGAGTCTGCCCGCCGAGGTCGCGCTGGTGGTGGTGCGGACCTTCGCCGACATCGTCCGCAAGGCCAAGACGATCCACGCCGCGACCACCCCCGACGCCGACGGCATCGTCCGCGCGCAGACCTTCGAGGAGGGCGACGTCTACATGGTCGAGAAGCCCTTCGACGGCTTCTTCGCCGACCGGTACCTGATGGACTTCTACGACGTCACCGACCGCGGGATCTGCTCGCGGATGCACCTGCACACCGGCCTGCGCTTCGTGCGGATGATGACCGGACCCGGCACCCGCATCCGGGTCAGCAGCCTCTCCCCGTTCGAGGTCACCCACGTCGAGGGCGTGACCCCGTTCCGGCCGGAACAATTCACCGACGACCTCCCCGGCCTGCCGCCGCAGCAGCAGCGCACCCGCTACAACCTCATCGTGCCGCCGTGTTCGTTCGTGGACATGCAGATCCCGCGCGGAGTGAGTCACCAGTTCAATGCCTTCGGGCCGCACGCGGTGATCGACTCGGTGCACCCGGAGGAATCCATCGAGGTCTTCCGCGAACGGATGTCGGGCTTCCGGATGACCGCGCAGACCGTCTTCCTGGCCGAGACCGCGCCGGATGCCGCGACCTGCGCCGAAGTCTCGGTCGCCGGACGCTGACGGGCGCCGCGGTCAGACGGTCAGCGGCCGGACGCCGGTGGCGATCTCGGTGGCCTCGGCCAGTTCCAGCCGCAGTTCCCGGTCCGGTGCCGCCGCGGGACCGTCGTGGTGGGTGACGCCGTCGGCGGTGATCACGTAGTGCAGCACGGTCTCGCCGATATGGACCGTCACCGTGCCCGCCGGGACGATCTCGGCGACCGCGTTGCCCAGCGGCAGCGCCAGCCAGTGCGCGCGCACCGCGTCGGTCGGCTTGCGGTCGCCGAGCCGGGGCGTGCCCCAGACCGACAGCGCGTCGAGCACCGGGCGCAAGGCCAGGCCCGCGTCGGTCAGCTCGTAGCTCGAGCGCATGCCGTTGCGGTGGTGGGTGAGCATGCCCTCGCGCTCGAGATCCTTGAGCCGGGTGGCGAGCATGTCGGTGCTGATCCCGGGCAGGTCGGCGAACAGGTCGCTGTACCGGCGCGGTCCGGCACACAGTTCGCGGACCACCAGCAGGGTCCACCGGTCCCCGACGAGGTCGAGCGCGCGGCTGACCGCGCAGTAGTGGTCGTAGCTTCGGCGTGGCACGTGTACTACTTTAACCAGAGGCTTGGAAAAACCAAGTGAAATCTTGGAATTACCAAGTAGTGTGTGCGGCAACCACGGTTCGGAGGGATGTTCATGCAGGTCAAGCAGTCCAGCAAGCTGTCGGGAGTGTCGTACGAGATTCGCGGCCCGGTCGCGGAGGAGGCTGCCCGGCTCGAAGCCGAGGGGCACCACGTGGTCAAGCTCAACACGGGCAACCCGCTGATCTTCGGCTTCGACGCGCCCCCGGACCTGTTGCAGGACATGGTTCGTACGCTGCCGAGTTCCACCGGCTACTCCTCGTCGAAGGGCCTGCTCTCGGCCCGGCGCGCGGTGGTGCAGTACTACCAGACCCTGGGCGTCGACGATGTCGACGTCGAGGAGGTCTTCCTCGGCAACGGCGTCTCCGAACTGATCATGATGGCGATGACGGCGCTGCTCGAGAACGGCGACGAGGTCCTCGTCCCCGCTCCCGACTTCCCGCTGTGGACCGCCGCGACCGCCCTCAACGGCGGCACCCCGGTGCACTACCTGTGCGACGAAGGCGCCGACTGGTACCCCGACCTGGCCGACATCGCCGCCAAGATCACCGACCGTACCCGCGCGATCGTGCTGATCAACCCGAACAACCCCACCGGTGCGGTGTATCCGCCGGAGGTACTGCGCGACATCCTCGAGATCGCCCGCAGGCACAATCTGGTCGTCTTCGCCGACGAGATCTACGACAAGATCTACTACGACGACCTCGAGCACACCGCCGTCGCCTCGCTCGCCCCCGACCTGCTGTGCCTGACCTTCTCCGGCCTGTCCAAGAACTACCGCGCCGCGGGCCTGCGCTCGGGCTGGCTGGTGGTCTCCGGTCCCACCCAGCACGCCGCGAGCTACCTCGAGGGCCTGACCATGCTCGCCGGTCTGCGGCTGTGCGCGAATGTGCCCGCACAGCAAGCGATCCAGGCTGCCCTGGGCGGACACCAGAGCATCTATGACCTCACCCTCCCCGGCGGGCGCCTGCGCGAACAGCGTGACCGCGCCTGGGAAGCCCTCAACGCCATCCCCGGTGTCTCCTGCGTCAAGCCCAAGGGCGCGCTCTACGCCTTCCCCCGCATCGACCTGGACATGTACCCCATCCACAACGACGAGAAGTTCGTCCTCGACCTGCTCCTGCAGGAGAAACTCCACATCGTGCAGGGCACCGGCTTCAACTGGCCACGCCCCGACCACTTCCGCATCGTCACCCTGCCGCACGCCGACGAACTCGAAGCCATCATCGAACGCATCGGCCGCTTCCTGGCGACCTACCGGCAGTGACACCTCGGGTGCCCGGCGCCGGGGATCCGGCGTGAGCGAGACCGCGTGGCGCGGTGCCGGGGCATTGATCCGTCCCGGCGTCCTCGCCTTCACCGGGACGATCGGCGGCACGCGAAGCCACGCGCACCACGCCGTGCAGATCGTGGTGGCCGACGCACCGGTGACCGTGCTCGACGGAGACGGCCGACCGCACACCGGGGCCGAGATCGTCATCCCACCCGACACCGAGCACCGCGTCGAAACCGGCGGCGCGACAGGGATTGTCGTGTTCCTCGACCCCGATTCCGCGGCCGGTCGCGGTGCGGTGCTCCGCGTGGCGACCGCGGGGTGGTCCGGTGGGTCCGCCCTGCGCGATCCCGTCCGCCCGGCCACCTCGACGGCGGACTTCGTCGACGGACTGCTGAGCACGCTCGCGACGGCGAGTGGCGGTGCCGTCGCCGTGCGGCATCCTGGTGTCGTGGCCGCGGTGGCAGCACTGCCCGCGATGGTGGCCCGCGGGCCGGTGCGCCCCGGCGAGGTCGCCGCTGCGGTCGGCCTCTCGGCGAGCCGGCTCACCCACCTGTTCACCGCCCAGGTCGGGCTGCCGCTACGCCGCTACATTCTGTGGCTGCGGCTGATGAACGCCGTCCACCTGGCCCGGGACGGACAGGACCTGACCACGATCGCGCACGCGGCGGGCTTCGCCGACAGCGCGCATCTCACCCGGACCTGCCGGGAGATCTTCGGTCTGCCGCCGTCGGCCCTGACCGGTGCCGTGGCCTGGGATGTCGGAGGCAGCCGAATCGTTCAAGCGCCGACGGGGGAGCGGCGCCCACGCTGAGGGCATGAACATCGCTCTGCGCCACCTCGCCCGCTACGGATATGTTCCGTTGATGCTGGTGGGGCTCAACGGAATCGGCATCGCCCTCGCCGCCACCCACGCCCCGAAACCCTGGCTGCTGCTCGTGCTCGCCGTGGCGATCGCCACCTCGTTCGCGGTCGAACACGTCATCCCGTACGAACCGGCCTGGAACGGTGCCAAGGCCGACAGCGTCCGCGACCGTGTGCACGCCGTCGTGAACGAGACGCTGATCCTGGTGAGCGTGGCGGTGATCCCGCTGCTCGCCGCGATCGTGCCCGCCCCGAGCCTGTGGCCGGGTGAATGGACGTTCCCGCTCCAGGTGGTCCTCGCCATACTGATCGCGGACGCCGGAATCACGGTGGTGCACTTGGCCAGTCACAAGATCGGCGTGCTGTGGCGCTTCCACGCCGTGCACCACAGCGTCACCCGGTTCTACGGACTCAACGGCCTGATGAAACACCCGCTGCACCAGACCGCGGAGATGGCCGCCGGTGTGGCCCCGCTGATCCTGATCGGCCTGCCGGTCGACGTCGCCGCCGCGCTGGCCCTGGCCGTGGCCATCCAACTGCTGCTCCAGCATTCCAACGCCGACTACCGCGTCGGTCCGCTGAAGTACGTGCTCGCCCTCAACGAGGGACACCGCTTCCACCACCTCAAATGGGCGGGCGTCGGCGACGTCAACTTCGGCCTGTTCACGCTGCTCTGGGATCACCTGCTGCGCACCTACAGCTACGATCCGCGCCGCCGGTTCACCTCCGAACAGCTCGGCATGGCAGCGCATCCCGACTACCCGGTCGGCTACCTGGACCAGCTGATCGAGCCCTTCCGCCGCCTCACCTGAGGCCCGAGCGCACGAACGCGGTGACCTTCGGTTCGCGGAGGTGGTGTCGACGGGAACTGAGCGAAAGCGCCTGTCCGATAGCTACTATCCGACGTACTGTTTGCGCATTCAGCGAGGGGTGTGGGGTGACATCAGGCGGATCGGGCACGGCAGGTAGGCGCGGCAAAATAGCCATCGTCGGAGGTATCCGCCCCTGTGAGCCAGGGGACGAGCCGCCGTGGAGCGAAGAAGCCGGTGCTCGAGCGGCGAGTGAGATCGGGGCGGCGCTGGCGAAGGCAGGGTACGACCTCATCGTCTATTCCAGCGCAGCGAAGTTCGTTGAACGCGATGTGGTGGGCGGCTATCTTTCGATCGAGCCGGTCCGCGCCGGTTCGATCCACGTTCGTCCTCCGTACGCAGGTCCCAGTATCGACTTCCCGCACGCGCCCGAACATTCCGATGCGTTCGTTGTTCGCCACGAAGCGGGGACCGACTGGGAGGTCGCCTACTACCGATCGCTGCGCGAAGCGGAAGGGATTGTTCTGCTCGGTGGGGGCCGCACCACATTGATCACGGCGATGGTGGCCACGGCCTTCGATATCCCGGTGGCACCCGTAGCCGCATTCGGCGGTGGCGCGCGGAAGGCCTGGGTGTCGTTGGGGCGGAACGAGAACAGCGCGACGCCCGACGAGATCTCGACTTTCGGCGCGGCGTGGCGTACAGGTTCGGCAGAGAGCGTCGTGGCCGCGCTGACGGGGCAGGGAGAACGTCACCGGTCCTTGGAAATCCAGCGCAAGACCGCCCAGCGCCGGATCGCCTACCGGGCGAACGCCGGCCTGGTGCTCGGAGCCCTCCTGTTGGTAGCTGGACTGGCCACCATTCCGCTGGTGTACGCAGGTGACGGGAACGCGTCGCTGACGTTGATCGGCTTGATCGCGGGCTCGCTGCTCACTGCTACCGCTGGTGCGATCACCCGGACCGCAGTCGACCGGGGTGACGGCTGGGGGCGGGCCGCGGTTCTGGGAATGTCTGCCGGCGCGATTGCCGTACTCCTGTTCATCTCCGCCCAGCTGGCGACGTCGCCGGATCTGTTGAGCGGACCGGATGCGCGGCGTCTGCTGTTCTTCGTGCTGTCGGTGGGGTTCATCGCCGGATTCACCTTCGACGCTGTCTATGCCAAAGTCCGGCAACAAGACGCGCTGCACGGTGCGGGCTTGCAGGCTGTGCTGCCCGACGGGCAGGAACACCACGATGACCGGTGACATCGAGCCGCCGAGCAGACCGCGCGTATTCCTCAGTCATCGGTATCAGTCTCCCGCCGTCAACCTCTTCTTCTGGCAGATCATCAGGACAGTGCAGCCGGTGGCCTTCCGCGTGGACGAAGGGCTGACCTTCACCAGCCCAACGCGGCTCGACCGGATGATCAGGGACGCAGACGGTTTCGTGGGTATCTACCCGCTACCGGGCGATCCGCAAGCTATCTGGGATCTCGCGGCGCTGAAACAGCAGGCACGCTACTTCTTGCTCGAATTGAGCATCGCGGCGCGTCAGCAACGTCCCAGCATCATCTTCTGCGACCACCGGTACGGCGTTGTCTTGCGTTGTCCGCCGGAGATTCTCGTTGTCGAGTACGACCCGCAGGAGATCGTCGAGGCGGAGGATTCGCCGCTGGCGGCACGCTGCACGACAGCGCTCACGGCGTTCGTGCATCGGCTGCGGGTCAGCATCGCGGCCCGCGCGGGTGTGCGTTCCTATCGCAGGAGGGAAGTCGGGCTCATGCTCGACCCTGGCACGAGGGTGGAACTCGGCGCAGCGGTGGAAGGCAGCCTGGAGAACGCCGTGTGGCAACCGATGTACATGCCGTGGCCGCCGAAGCTCGAGCTGTCGTTCATCAGTCGGCTGCGGGAGCTGGACTGGGTGGTGATACCGCTGGACTCCGCGTTATCCTACGTGGTGGCCAGTTTCGCCTTGGGACATGGAGTGCCCTGTCTGCTCCTGGCTCGCGAGTCCGCGGAGGGAGCGGGCGAGGATCTCTTCCAGTCCACCATCGGATATATAGAGCCCCATCACCCGCGCCGTGTGCTGCGCTGGGCGGAACCCGATGATCTCGCGAAGTCGTTCGAGGACACGCTGGAAGTGATCGGACGTCAACCCCGGCTGATCATCGATGCCGACCAGGCCGTCCGATACTTCACGGCGGCGGCTCGTCGCAAGGAGATGGTCTTCCTGAGCTATGCCCACGAGGACGGAAGTGTTGCCGAACTGTTCAATCGGGCACTGTCCGGGAAGTTCCAGGAAGTGTTCGACTATCGGAAGAGCGGGTCGATCCGGACCGGCCAGAACTGGCTCGACGAGCTGATGGACAGTCTGGCGAAGACCGCGGTCGGTGTGCTTCTGCTGTCGCCGGACTATGTGGCCAGTCCGTACTGCCTCACCGAGGCCCAGCGACTCTTCCAGGCCAGTATCGAAGGGCGTGTCACGCTGTTACCGGTTCGCCTGCGACACCTGGAACTTCCCGAGTTCCTGAAGGGGGTTCAGTATCGCCGCCTCGGAGCCGACCCTGAGGTTGATGTCGAGGCCGTCGTGTCAGAACTGATCGAACTACTCGGCGAACCCGAGTAGTTCACTTGAGCCCCGACCGTACGAAGGCATTGACGATGTGGCGTTGCAGGACGAGGTAGAGCAGCAGGACCGGGAGGCAGGCGAGACTGGCCAGGGCCATCATCGGGCCCCACTGGTCACCTTCGGTGCCCATGAAACTGCGCAGGCCCAGCTGCAGGACATCGTTGGACTGACGCAGAACCACTGCGGGCCAGAAGTACTCGTTCCAGGCGTTGATGAACAACAGGATGCCGAGGGCGGCCAGGGCAGGGCGCAGGTTCGGGACGACGACCGTCCACAGGATCGCCCAGGAGGAGCGGCCGTCGATCTTGGCGGCGGCGATGAGCTCCTTCGGGAAGGCGTTCATGTGCTGGCGCAACAGCAGCACGCCCAGTGCCGAGCACAGGGTCGGCAGGACACAGCCGATGAGTGTGTTGATCAGGCCCATCCGGTTGAGCAGGATGTAGTTGGGCAGCATGGTCACCTGGAACGGCACCAGCCAGACACCGACGAACGCGAGATACATCAGCCGCTGTAGCGGGAAGGTGTACATCGCGAACGCGTACGACGCCAGTAGCGCGATCAGCAGCTGACCCGCCGCGGACAGGATCGCCACGACGAACGTGTTGACGATCAGGCCGGTGACATCGACCTTGTTCGCCGCGTCGAGGTAGTTGTCGATCGACAGCGGCCACGGCAGCGGCGACAGCGAGGTGACGTCCTCGGGCCTGCGCAGAGCCGTCGCGAACAGCCAGTAGATCGGGAACACGCACACCAGCGCCGTCCCGGCGAGCAGCAGATGGCTGCCCGCTAGGCGGAGACGGTCAATCATCATGAACGGCAACCTTTTCCGAGATCCAGACCAGCACCGCGGCCAACGCGCCGAACCCGGCGAACAACAGCACACCCGCCGCGGCGCTCAGGCCCGCGTCGAAGCTGTGGAACGCGTAGTCCCAGAGCAGGTAGTAGATGTTGGTCGTGGCCTGCGACGGTCCGCCCTGGGTCATCGAGTCGATGAGCGGGAACGACAGGGTGGGACTGAGCAGCACGGTGGTGAGCACCAGGAACAGCAGGGTCGGTGACAGCAGCGGCAGGGTGATCCAGCGCCGGATCTGGCCCGGTGTCGCCCCGTCGACCTGCGCGGCCTCGCTGTAGTCGCCGCTGATGCCCGCCAGCCCGGCCCACACCACCAGCACCGCGAAACCGAGCAGCTGCCAGCCGGTGATCACGATGATCACGGCCTGCGCGGTCGAGGCGTCGTAGACCCAGTTGTGGCCGGTGCCGGCGAGCTGGTCGACGAATCCGGAACCCGGATGCAGCAGCCACCGCCACACCGCCGCGGCCGCGACGGGGGCGACGAGGAACGGCGCGAACACCAGCGCCTGATAGAACGTGCGAGCCCGGCCGTGCACCCGCCTGCTGGCCAGCGCGATCAGCACCGGCAGCAGCACCGTGAACGGCAGCAGGCCGAGGATCAGGGTGGCGGTGCGGCCCAGCGAACCCCAGAACGCCGGAAGATCCAGCAGCCGGGAGTAATTGGCCGTGCCGACCGGTGTCATGGGCGCGGTCGGCAGCAGGTTCCACGAATACGTGGACAACTGCAGGGCCTGCACCAGCGGCTGGTAGGTCCACACCACCAGCAGGATCAGGGCAGGCGCGAGATACAGATAGGGCGCGATGAGCCGGGCGGCCTTGCGCCGGGTGAACCGGCGCGGACCCGGCGCCGGGGCGATGCTCGCCACCTGCGCCGGGTCCTGCCTGTCGTCGATGACGAACATGTCACCGCGTCCGGGCGGCGATCGCCGCGAGCTGGTCGAGCACCTCGGATTCCGGCCGGTCGTAGACCGGCGTCGCCGGGGTCGCCTCGATCGCGGTGGCCAGCACCGTCGATCCGACGAGATCGATGCGGCTGTACCCGAATCCGGTGAGCCCGCGGTGCCTGCCCGCCGGCGCCATCGGATCGATGCGGTACGACAGCGCGGGCCCGATCCACACCGGGATACCGGCCACCGCCGCGGCGGCCGTCAGATGGTTGTGCCCGCACAGGATCATCCGGACATCCGAGCCGTCGAGCACCTCCACCAGCCGATCCGCATCGGTGAGCTTGAGGAAGTCGGCGGTGGCGATCGGGGAGGGCAGCGGCGGATGGTGCAGCACCAGCACGGTGCCCCGCGGGGCGGGCGTGCGGAGCTGAACGCTCAGCCAGGCCAGCTGCTCGAGTTCGAGCCTGCCCTCGTGCCGCTGCGGCGTTGTGCTGTCGAGCACGATGATGCGCAGGCCCGCGATCTCGACGCTGCGGTCGTGCGGCAACGTGGTGTCCACCGAGCCGGGAGCCAGATCCAGCAGCTCCTCGCCGAAGGCGGCGCGCTCGTCGTGATTGCCCATGACATAGACGATCTCGGCGCCGAGCTCGGCCGCGACCGGCTCGACGGCCGCGCGCAGCCGCCGGTACGCCTCGGGTGACCCGTTGTCGGACAAGTCACCCGAGAGCACCAGGGCGTCGACGTGCTGCCCGGCCTCGCGCAGGTGGGTGAGCACCCGCGCGAGGTTCGCGTCGGTGTCGACGACACCGTGGACAAGCTCACCGGCCGGGCGCAGGTGGGTATCGGTGAGCTGGACGATGGTCAGATCGCTCATGTGACCGGCAGGAGTTTGGTGCCCTCTGCCTGCGCAGCGGTCAACGTGGACTGAGGATCCTTGCCCTGGAACACGATCGCCTCGACCGCGTCCATCATGCCGTCACGCATCTGCAGATAGTTGTTGCCCGGCATCGACACCCACGGCTCCATGTTCGCCAGCTGGGCGACGTTCGGCTTCAGCAGCGGGTTCTTCGCCGCCCAGTCCTTGAGCCCGTCGGCCTGGTCGAGCAGGCCGGTGCGCAGCGGCAGGTAGCCGATGTTCTGCGAGATCTTGATGTAGGACTCCTCGCTGGTGAGGAACTTGATCAGCTCCCACGAGGCGCGCTGCTTGGCCGGATCGTTGGACAGGATGTGCAGGCCCGCACCGGAATTCGTCGGCACGGTCGCCTTGCTGCCGAACGACGGCATCGGCGCCGACCGCAGGTCCCACTTGTCCTTGGCGCCGGTCACGAAGGTGCCCTGGATGGCGCTGGTCTCGAGGATCATGCCGATCTCGCCGCGCGCGAACGCCTCGTAGCCCTGCTTCTGGTTCAGCTTGGGCATGCCGCCGGTGTTCACCAGGTTCTGCGCCATCTGGGTCACCTCGACGACGGGGGCGTCGGCGTAGGTGAGGGTGCGGCGGTCCTCGGAGATGACCCGGCCGCCGTTGGAGCGCACCAGCGACTGGAAGCACCAGTCCTTGGCGGTCTTGGTGAGGCAGTCGATGTACACCCCGCCCTTGCCGGTGCGGTCGGCGATCTGCTTGGCAGCGGTGGTGACGTCGGCCCAGGTGGCGGGCGGCTTGGCCGGGTCGAGACCGGCTTCGGTGAACAGCGAGGCGTTCAGGTACAGCACGGGGGTGGAGAACACGAAAGGCACGCCGTAGGTGTGGCCGTCCCAGTCGTCGAGGACCCGGGCGCGCGGAGCGTAGGCGTGGCGGCCGTCGAAGTTGCGGGCCACCTCCTGCTTGCCGACCAGGGTGTCGAGCGGCTTGGCCTGCAGCTGGTGCACCGTGAAGTCCAGGTCGGAGAAGCCGAGCTGGGCGACGTCGGGCGGGGTGCCGGCGACCATCTGGTTCTGGATGCTGGAGATGGTGTCGGTGGCCGGGTTCGGGCTGTTGCCCTGCGGCTTCTGCGCGGTGACCTTGATGTTGGGGTACTTCTTGCCGAAGTCGGTGATCAGCGCGTTGAACGTGTCGGTCCAGGCGCCGGCGAGACCGTAGTTGTAGGACTCGAAGGTGATCGAGACCTGCTGGTCGGGCTTCAGCTCGGGGATCTGCGCGGTCGTCGTGGTGTCCGTGGACACGGTGCCGCCCAGACCGCAGCCGCTCAGGGCGACGGCGGTGGTGAACACCACGCCCAGGACGGGCAGGGTGCGTTTCATGGTGGTTCTCCTCATCAACGGGTCGTGCGGAAATCAGGGGACGGGCACTGCCGCCGCGTCCTTGCTCGGTGTGGAATCCGATTGCGGCGCTCGCCAGGTCAGCCGGAGGCCGGTATCGGGATCGAACAGATGGATGTCGGCGGGATCGACACGCAGCGCGACGGCCTCGCCGGCGCGGACCCCGGCCGGGCGCGGTGCGCGCACGCACAGGCTGGTCTTGCCAGCGTCGAGGTGCACCAGCTCCTCGCTGCCGAGGTTCTCGACCATCCGCACCGTGCCGGTGACATCGCTGGCCGAGGGGTCGATACGCAGGCGCTCCGGGCGGATGCCCGCGATCACCGCGGTGGCGTCGCCGAGTTCCTCGGAGATGTCGAGGGCGGCGTCAACGCCGTCGGCCGTCACCCGCAGGCCGCCGTCGCGGGACTGCACGACCGCGGGGAACAGGTTCATCGGCGGCGAACCGAGGAACCCGGCGACGAAGGTGGAGCGCGGCTGGTCGTAGAGCTCGGCGGGTGTGCCGCACTGCTCGACCCTGCCCTCGTTGAGCAGGGCGATGCGCGAGGCCATCGTCATCGCCTCGACTTGATCGTGGGTGACGTACAGGAACGTCGCGCCGAGTCGCCGGTGCAGGGAGATCAACTCCGCCCGCGTCGCGCTGCGCAGCTTGGCGTCCAGATTCGACAGCGGCTCGTCCATGAGGAACGCGCCGGGATCGCGAACCATGGCGCGCGCCAACGCGACCCGCTGCCGCTGCCCGCCCGAGAGCGCGACGGGCTTGCGGTCGAGCAGGGCAGACAGTTCCAGGGTGGCCGACACCTCGGCGACCCGCTGGGCGATCTCGGCGCGCGGCCTGCGTCGTGCGCGCAGCGGGAAACCGATGTTCCTGGCCACCGACAGATGCGGGTAGAGCGCGTAGCTCTGGAACACCATCGCCAGGTCACGGCGCTGCGGCGCCGCGTCGGTGACATCGGTGCCGCCCACCAGGATCCGGCCTTCGCTCGGCTCCTCCAGCCCGGCGATCATCCGCAACAGGGTGGACTTGCCGCAGCCGCTGGGGCCGAGCAGCACCATGAATTCGCCGTCGGCGATATCGAGGCTCACCTCGCGCACGGCGTAGTCGGTGTCGAATCTCTTCGACACCGCGTCGATCTGCAGTCGCGCCACGTCTCTCCTTCAGGCCGGCGCGGTGCCGGCCGTGATCCACTGCGACACGCCCGCGGCGATCGCGGGCGAATCCTTGAGCCAGGTGAAGTGATCCAGGTGCTCGACCGCGGAGTTCTCGTCGATGTGCCACTGGGTCACCGCGGCCGAGGGCATCCGCGAGACCAGGAAGTCGACGTTGGACTTGGGGCCGAGTACGTCCTGGGACAGCGAGATCGCCAGCACCGGCAGGGTCATGTTCGCCAGCAGCGTGTTGTAGCGGCGCTTGGTGCCGCTGGGGCGGTAGTAGCTGGTGAGCGAGTGGATCGACCAGTCGACCATCACCCCGCCCGGCATCGGCGCCGGGATCAGCACGCCACCGGGCCAGTGCCCCTTGACCCGCGAGACCAGGCCGATCCACTGGATCTGGCTCAGTGCCTCGAACCAGCGGCGCGGACCGAACGCCCACCAGAACACGGTGCCGGTGCCGATCACGGTGATCCCGGCGACCCGCTCGGGCTCGGCGGCGGCGAACAGCAGCGCGAGCTGACCGCCCAGGCTGTGCCCGAACAGGTGCAGCGGCGCCTGCGGGAACCGCTCCTCGACCGCGGAAACGATGGCGGGCAGGTCGATTTCGAGCATCTCGCGGTAGCCGAAGTCGGTGTGCTCACCCAGGGCGGGCTCGGCCTCGCCGTGCGCGCGCAGGTCACAGGTCGCCACCGAGAGACCCGCGGTGTGCAGCGCCTTGGCCAGCGACTGGTAGTTGCGCGCCTTCATCGCCATGGCGGGCAGGATCAGCACCACCGGGGCGGTGGGGTCGGCGGCGGCCAGCCAGCGCACCGTGAAGCGCACGCCGTCGGCGGTCTCGACCGTCGTGGTGTCGGGCGTGGTCGTTGTCATCGCTCGTCCGTTCCGGCGATGCGGACATCGCACACGTAGTCGAAGGTGAATTCGGCGGTGCGCACGTCGTTGTCGTCGAGCAGCTCGGCGCGACCGGACAAGGCGAAGCGCGTGGTCTCGGTGGCGGCCAGGACGGCGGCCAGCTGCTCGGCATCGACCGTCGCGACGGCACGGATGCGGCCGCGGGCGGGCTTGCGGTAGGCGGCGGTGCCACCGCGCAGCACCAGCCGGTCGATCGTGTGCAGCCGGTGCGCGGCGGCGCCGACGAAGGCCGCGGCGCCCGCGATGTCGGCGGCGGTGAACAGCGCGCCCGCGTGCACGGTGCCCATGTGGTTGCACATCACCGGCTCGGCGGGGATCTCGACCACCGAACGGGCCGGGGAGATCTCGGTGATCCTGGTGCCGACGTGGGCGCCGAAGGGGACCAGCGCCTGCGAGGCAGCGCGCAGGTACTCGTAGTCGACGGCGTCGGGATCGAGGGCGGGGTAGGCGGCGCCGAAACCGGCGATGCTGCGCGTGGTCATGGGAGTGTCCTCTCAGCGCGGTCCGCGCAGGACGCGCCGCGCGATCGACCAGCGCAGCACCTCCGACGGACCCTCGTAGATGCGGAAAGCCCTGGCTTCCACCAGGAATCGGGCCACCAGGTAGTCCTCGCAGACACCGAGTCCGCCGTGCAGCTGCACCGAGCGGTCCAGGACGCGCCAGACCGCCTCGGAGACGAAGGTCTTGGTGATCGACGCTTCGTGACGGGCCTGCGAGGAGGCGGCGCCGTGCTCGTCGATGGTGGCGGCGGTGGACCGGATCAGGCTGCGGGCGGCGGCGATGTCGATCTCGTTGTCGGCGATCAGGCCCTGGGCCAGACCGTGTTCGGAGATCGGCACGCCGAAGGAGTGGCGGCCGGTGATGTGGTCGGCGGTGAGCTGCTGGGCGCGCACGGCCAGGCCGAGCCAGTTCATGCAGAAGACCAGCCGCGAGGGCGCGAGCCGCACCTGCGCCAGGTCGAGGCCGCGGCCGACCGCGCCCAGGATCGCGGACTCGGGGACCTCGCAGTCGGTGAACTCGACCTCGCAGTGTCCGCCGGGTGCGCTGGTGTGGTCCAGCGTCGGCATCCGGCGGCCCACCTTCAGGCCGGGGTTGTCCTGGTCGACCAGGAACATGGTCGGCCCGTCGGTGGTGGAGGCGACACAGATGGTGAACGCCGCGCCCTGGGCGCCGGTGGTGAAGTGCTTGCGGCCGTTGATGATCCAGCCGGTGTCGGTCTCCTCGGCGACGGTGGCCAGCATCCGCGGATCCGAGCCGGCGCCGGGGGCGGGTTCGGTCATGGCGATGGCCGAGCGGACCTCACCGGAGGCAAGCGGGGCCAGATACCGCTGCTTCTGCTCGGGATTCGCGACCGCGGCCAGCAGGTGGATATTGCCGTCGTCGGGCGCCCAGGCGTTGACCGCGAGCGGCCCGAGCAGACTCGCGCCCGCCGCTTCGAGTACCTCGGCCTGTGCCCTGGTGTCCAGGCCGAGGCCGCCGTACGCGGGATCCGACAGCGGGCCGAAGACGCCGGCCTCCTTGGCCTTCTTCTGCAGGTCGAGGCGCAGGGCGTCGTCGGTGACCCGGCCACCGACCACGACCTCGCGTTCCACCGGGATGACGTGGTCTTGCACGAACTGCCTGGTCTTGTCGACCAGTTCCGCCACTGGAGTCATGCCGCCAGTCTCGGACGGGTCGCCCGCAGGGAGCCGGGGCGATAGTGAATGTCGATCGGTCCAATCGACTCGCCACGCCCCGGCGGCGGTCGCGCCGGGGGTGCACCACGGTGATCTCGACAACGATTCCGCCGAGGGGATGGCCATGACCGACATGAGGGTGCGGGTGATCGAGCGCACCGACGAAGCCGATGCGGTGTTCGCCCTGGCGCTCGCCGCGGTCGACGGTGCTGATCTGCCCGCGTGGACGCCGGGTGCGCACATCGATGTCGCAGCCGGGCCGGCCGGGGTGCGCCAGTATTCGCTGTGCGGCGATCCGGCCGAGCAGGACCGCTGGCGAATCGCCATCCTGCACGAGCCGAACGGTCGCGGCGGGTCGGCGCATCTGTTCCGGACCGCCCTGCCCGGTACGACGCTGTCGGTATCGGCGCCCCGCAACAACTTCGAGCTGTCCACCGCAGCGGAGTACACGTTCGTGGCGGGCGGGATCGGGATCACCCCGATCCTGCCGATGATCGCCGCCGCCGAGCAGGCGGGCGCGCACTGGACGTTGCACTACGGTGCGCGCACCAAGGCGCACATGGCCTTCGCCGACATGCTCACCGAGCGGTACCCGGCGGCGCGGCTGGTGCCGCAGGACGAGTCCGGGCTGCTGCCGGTTGCGGAGATCCTGTCCGCGCGGCCGACAGCGACCGTGTACTGCTGCGGGCCGGAACCGCTGCTGGCCGCTGTCGAGGCCGAAGGCGCACGGCAGCGCGTCACGGTGCGCACGGAACGCTTCGTGCCGCGGCAGGTCGAGACCACCGGACCAGACCAGGCCTTCGAGATCCGGCTGGCGCAGACCGGCCGCACCCTGCGGGTCGGCGCCGACCGCTCCATCGTCGATGTCCTCGAATCGGCGGGCGTCGCGGTGATCACCTCGTGTCGCGAAGGTACCTGCGGTAGTTGCGAAACCCCCGTGCTCGACGGTGACGTCGAGCACCGCGATTCGCTGCTCACCGCCGAGGAGCGCGAGCGCGGCGCGACGATGATGCTCTGCGTCTCGCGTGCCCGCTCCGGTGTGCTGGTGCTCGACCTGTGAGCGCGTCGCGGAATCGGCGTCCCGAGAACGTGCGCGTATTCGACGCGCCGATTCCCGTCCGGGAATGTGAGAGGAAGAAATACACGATGAGGAAATCTGCTGCGGCTGCGGCAATGCTCGCTGTCGCGATCGGCGTGACCGCCGGCGCCACCGGCTCGGCTTCCGCGGACGCCGACGCGCCGGTCAACTTCACCGCGCAGGAAGTGGCCGGCAAGTCCGTCATCACCACCGATGCGGGCTCGATGGTCGTGGAGGAGGGCGCTTTCAAGCTGAAGGCTCCCAACGGCACCACCATCGCGGCCACCCCGCTGACCTTCCGTCTGGACGACTTCGAACTGCCGATCGCGGCCGAGATCGCGGGCAACACCGCGACCCTGTCCCCGCAGCTGGACGTCTCGAAGGCCGTCTACAAGCCGGTCGCCCTGCCCTATGAGGACAAGGCGCCGTGGAAGAACGAGTACGACCGTGAGGTCGCGGCCTGGAGCCGCCTGACCAGCACCATCTCCATGGGTGCCAGCATCGGCACCCTGGTCGGTGGCCTCGGCGGCGCCGCCGTCGGTTGCGTCCTCGGTGGCGTGCTCGCCGGCACGGTCGCCCTGGGCACCATCGTCGGCCTGCTCGGCCCCTTCCTGCCCGCCGCCGCCGTCGGCTGCATCGCAGGCGCCCTGCTCGTCGGTCCGGTCGGCGCCATCGCCGGCCAGATCTTCATCACCGCTCCGTTCGCGATCGGCGCGGCCATCCAGTACTTCACCACCATCAACCAGCCGATGCCCAACAAGTAGGTGGTGGGAGAAGACCCGGTATAGAGCGACCGGGGGACACCCGACCCCGTCCGATCACCCGATCGGACGGGGTCTTTCCCTTTCGGGGAGCGGTCCGGCGGTGCCGGGGACGCCGGTCGCTTTCGGTAGATTCGAGCGATGAGCTCGACCCGCGCCGCCCTGTACTGCGGAACCCGATGGGATGAACAGGGGCGATGGTCCTACGAACTGCTCCGTGCGGACGGCACGACCGAACTGCTGCCGGGAATCGGCACCCGGCTCGCGTTCCGCGTCCGCGACGGCGGCCGATTCTGCCTCGGTTACCACGGGTTCGGCGCGGGCCGCCGGGGTCGGCAGGCGTGCCCGCGGCGCGCGCGGGTCGACAGCGGGAAGCAGTGCGCGCAGTGCCGGATCACCGAAGGGTGGTCGGTGGTGCACAGTCATCGTGGTCCGCTCACGACGCTGCCCGAGCAGGTCCGTGACTATGTCGCGCAGCCACATCATCTGTATGTCGCGTACTTCGGCGACGGGATGGCGAAGGTCGGCACGGCCTCGGCCGCACGCCGTCACCGCCGCCTCTTCGAGCAGGGCGCGCTGGTGGCGCGATTCATCACCGATTCTCCCGACGGGTTGCACGTGCGGGAGCTCGAGCGGGTGGTGTCGGAGCGGGCCGGGCTCCGGCAGGCGGTCGCCGGTGTCACGAAGACCCGGATCCTGACCAAACCGCTGCGGCCGTGGTCGGCCCTGGAGTCAGCCGTCGCCGACGCGGCCGAGCATGCGGCCGGCACGCTGCCCGCCGAGATCACCCGCACCGACACCGCGTGGTCCGGCGGCCGGGAGTTCTACGCCACCATTCTCGCGCGCGGCCGCTTTCCGGACGCCACCGAATTCACCGAGGAATCCGGCGAATACGTCATCGACGCGGTCACCGCGCACGGCCACACCATCGCCTGCACGGACGCGGCCGAGACCGGTGAACTGGTGCTGGTCAACGACTCCCGGCTCATCGGCCGCCGGATCGAACTCGACGCATCGATCACCGCGGCACCACAAGCGGCCCAGACCAGCCTGTTCTGACTGTTCAGCGCACGCGGACCGGGAGTTCGAGCAGGCCGCGGATGAGGGTGCTGGTCTGCCAGCGGACGGTGGTGGCGGATTCGGCGAGGCGCAGGCCGGGGAAGCGGCGGAGCAGGGCGGTGAAGGCGATCTCGGCTTCGAGGCGAGCCAGGGGAGCTCCGACGCAGAAGTGGATGCCGTGGCCGAAGGCCAGGTGGCCGGTGGGATGGCCGTCGACGGCGAGGGCGTCGGGGTCGGCGAAGCGGGCGGGGTCGCGGTTGGCGGCGGCCAGCGCCACGTAGACGATTTCGCCTGCGGGAATCTCGGTGCCGCCCAACGCGATCGGCTCAGCGGTGTAGCGCACCGTGGCCATGTCGACGGGACCGTCGAAGCGGAGGAACTCCTCGATCGCGGCGGGCACCCCGGCGGGGTCGGCGCACAGGGCCTGCCACTGATCCGGGTTGCGCAGCAGGGCGTTGACGCCGTTGCCGATCAGGTTGACGGTGGTCTCGTGGCCGGCGACCAGCAGCAGGAACGCCATCGCCACCAGTTCGGGATCGGTGAGCCGGTCGCCGTCGTCGTCGGCGAGCACCAGCTCCGACAGCAGGTCGTCGGCGGGCTTGGTCTGCTTGGCGCGCACCAGCTCCGAGAGGTACTTGGCCATCGCGGCCGCGGCGGCGGGCCGGTGCTCCTCTTCGCCGACGACACCGACCAGGGCCCTGGTCCAGGCCTGGAAGTCGTCGCGATCGTCGAACGGGACGCCGAGCAGTTCGCAGATCACCGTCACCGGAAGCGGATTGGCGAAGGCCTCCATCAGGTCGACGTCGTCGGCGCCCGCCATCGCGTCGAGCAGTTCCTCGGTGATCTGCTCGATCCGGGGGCGCAGGGCGGCGACCTGGCGGGTGGTGAACGCCTTGTTCACCAGTTTGCGCAGGCGGGTATGGCCGGGCGGGTCGGTGCTGAGCATGTGGGTGAGCAGCGCGACGGCATTCGGATCGGTCGGGATGGTGCGGCGCTTGTCGTGCAGGATCGCGGTGGCGGTGGCGATGTCCTTGCTCAGCCGCGGGTCGGCCAATGCCAGCCTGGCTTCGGCGTAGCCGACGACCACCCAGCGGACGACGTCGTCGGGGAAACGGACCCGATGGACCGGGCCTGTGGCGCGCCAGCGCCGGTAGTGGGCGTGCGGATCGTCGAAGAAGTCGGCGCCGATGGACTCGACGCGGGCAGCAGCGGTGGTGTCGGCCATCTGACCGACGGTACCCGCGCGCGGTGAACAACACACTTACGACGCGTGATCCCGATCAGCCGATCGGAGCTCGAGATGGAATCCCCTGTGGCAACGCGGAATTCACCCTGCGCTGATCGAATGCCGGAGGAATCGTCCGCAGGGAGGAAAACCATGACAAGTACCGAAATCGACGCGACCGCCGACCGGCGGGTCGCCGAATTGACCGCGGTATTCGAACGCGGGCTGCAGGAAAAGCTGGGCGTCGGCGATTCGCTGGGAATTCGGCTGGACAGCGCGTCGAAGGGGCGCACACGGTACTACCTCGACCCGAATCCGGCGACCATCAACGCGATGTTCACGGTGCACGGCGGCGTGCTGGCCACCCTCATGGACACCGCCATGGGCAGTGCGGTGTTCACCGAACTCGGTGACGGTGTCGCGTACACGACGCTCGAACTGAAGGTGAATTTCATCCGCGCGGTGACGCTCGACGGCAGCAGGCTCACCTGCGACGCCACCGCCGTGCACGTCGGCAGGCGCACCGCCACCGCCGAGGGCCGCATCACCGATGCCGCGGGGAAGCTGATCGCCCACGGAACCACCACGATTCTCGTGCTGGCTCAGGGCAACTGACAGAACGACACCGGCCCCTTCTCCGCGAACCTTCCGGAGAAGGGGCCGGTCTCGTGTGTCAGGCCAGGGTGCGGCAGCTCTCGACGAAGGCGACCAGCTCGTCGACGGGCTCGCTGCGGGCGTCGACCGCGCGGTCGATCACCTTCACCAGGTGTTCGTAGGCGGCGGTGTGGTCGTAGTCGGCGACATCGGCGATCCGCAACGCCCACCGCCAGTAGCCGCGCAGCGTATCCGACAGCGGCATCCGGAAATTGGCGACGACATCGCGGATCGGCGCCACCACCGCGTCACCGTCGTGGCGCAGGTACCGCGTCACCACGTCGGCCATGAAGCTGAAATGCCGGGCCTCGTCGCGCGACAACCGGGTCAGCACCGCCGCCAGCACCGGATCGGTGACCACGTCGCGCAGCTGCTGGTAGTACATCTGCGTGGCCTTCTCCTGCACCAGGGCGTAGGCGAAGAACTGGACGGGGTGGTCGTAGGGCAGATCGAACGGCTTGTGGCCCTCGACCGCGAGTTCCGACCGCAGCGTGTCGCGGTCGGTGATGCCCGCTGCCTCCTGGTAGCGGGCCAGTGCCCTGGCGTGGGTGTCCTCCTCGAGCGCCCAGCGCACGGTGAAGTGGTAGAGCTCCCGATTGTGTTCGAAGGTCGGCAGATCCACGCTGTCGTCGACGGGGAAGTGCCGGTGGTAGACGTCGAAGTAGCCGGGCAGGTGGTCCTCGATGAGGGTGACGAACTGGACGGCGGAGCGCTGCCCCTCGGTGAGCCTGCCCGCGTCGGCGGCGGCCCAGTCGAAGGCGGTCTCCACGTCCCAGGCGCGGGTCGCGGGGGAGGCGGCGAGGAAACCGTCGACCGCCGCGACCACGTCACCGACGGGCAGCAGCCCCGGAGTGGTGATCATGTCCTACCTGGCATTCCGGCAGACCAGCGCGTAATGCTTGGTGGTGTAACCCCAGCCCGCGTTGGCGATCTCGAGATAGTGGCGCAGCTTGTCGGCCAGGCCGGGACCGTGCGCGTCGATGCGCGCGGCGGCGGTGTCGACATTGCCGATCCAGTCCTCGATCGTGCGCCGGTAGTGCTCGGTCAGATCGTCGACCGAGATCACCGAGAAGCCGGCGTTCTCGGCGGCGGCGATCAGTTCCGAGAGCGGACGTAGCTCACCGAAACCGAAGATGTCCTCGCGGACGAACCCGGTGCCGTCGCGATCGTCGAACGCGGTACGGGTGGCCGTATTCCGGAAGCAGCTCTCCGACACGTACAGTGTGCCGCCGCGGCGCAGGACGGCCCGCGCACGGCGGAACACCTCGTCGGGGTCGGGCATGTGCACGATCGAACCCAGCAGCGTGACGGCATCGAAGCTGCGGGCGGGCAGATCCAGCTGCTCGAAATGCCCGACCCGGGTGCTGACCAGGTCGGTCACGCCGCGCGCCGCCGCCTGGTCGGCGATGTAGTCGTGCTGGCGCGGCGCCGGACTGACACCGAGTGTCCGGCACCCCAGCTCAGCGGCCATGTACAGGATCAGCGAACCCCAGCCGCAGCCCACATCGAGCAGCTGCTCGCCGCCACGCAGCCCGAGCCGCTCGGCGACGAACCGCAGCTTGTTGCGCTGCGCCAGTTCCAGTGTGTCGCTGTCGGATTCGTAGAGCGCCGAGCTGTACTTGCGCAGCGGGTCGAGGAACTGCCCGAAGATGTCGGGGTCGAGGTCGTAGTGCTGATTGGTATCCGCGACGACGGTCATGCTGTTTCCTCACGCACGGACCGCTCCACGACAGCGGTCACCTCGGCCAGCGTCGACATCCCGAAAACGTCGGAGTCCTCGAGTTCGATGTCGAAGGTGCGCTCGATCCGGGCGATCATCCGCAGCACCCGCACCGAGTCGACGCCTGCCATGGCGCGCAGGTCGGCGTCGGGGGTCAGGTCGGCGGCGGTCAGGCCGGTCTCGGTGATCGCGATCTCGGTGACCGTGCGCAGGATGGTGTCGGCGGAAGTGGTGGTCATGGCCGGGCTCCGTTCGGGGAGAGGGTGTTCGCCGTGGACAGGGCGTGGTCGAGCAGGGCGACTTCGTCGTCGTCGAGGGTCAGCTGGTCGCGGACGGCATGCAGGTCGAACGGCTGATACGTCGCCGTCGACGACGCGCACACCGCGTCGTCGGCATCGAGGATCTCGGCGTGTGCCGCGATCGGCCCGTGCTCGCGTGCGGGCGGCAGCGTTGCCACACAGCGGTATTCGCGATCGATCAGCAGCGGGGTGAGGAAGCGCGTGCGCTGGGAGACGGTGAAGGCGGGGACCTGGCGGGCCAGCACGATCAGGTTGCCCATCACCTCGTCGCACACGACGCCGATCAGGCCGCCGTGCACCACACCGGGATAGGACTCGAACGCGCGCCCGAGCCGGAACGCGGCCACCAGCGCACCGTCGGCACGCGGGGTGAACCGCAGGCGCAGGCCGGTGGCATTGTGCGGGGAACAGCCGAAGCAGTGGTAGTCGGGAATCACCGACCACGGCACCTCGACGGCGCCCGGCTGTTCGACGGCCGTCATCAGGCGATGGCGTCGGCGAGGGCGCGGCGCACCTTCGCGTTGCTGGACAGGTCGAGCCCGGTGATGCCGGCGAAGGTGCGGCGCACCTTGTCGTGCAGCACATCCAGCTCACCCTCGGCGGCGACCTGCTCGAGGAACAGCTCGAATCCGGTGTCGATGGTCTCGTGGTCGCTCAGCTCGGCGATGCCCGCCTTGAAGGTGCTCACCGGGTGCTTGATCTTGGCTTCGGAGCTGTAGACGTAGAGCGTCTCGAGCACCGACGGCAGTTCTTCGGGCCGCTTCTTCAACCGCTCGGTGGTGTAGTGGATGAACTCGCGCGCGTGCCCGGCCTCGTCGCGGCTGGCGTTGAGCAGCAGCTCTTTCAGCACCGGTTCGCCGACCCAGCTCGACACCGCGCGGTAGACGTGATTGACGGTGAGCTCGGAGATGATGTTGGTGGCCAGCGTCGCCGAGGGCGTGCTGCCCGGCGCGTAGGGCTCGCGCATCGCGTCGACCGCGCGATCCTCGACGTCCTCGCCGACTGCACCCAGCCAGGAGCGGAAAGCGTAGTGGTGCTGCACTTCCTGATAGCCCCACACGACCGCGAAGGTGGAGAAGTCGTAGTCGTCGACGAACTCGTCGAGGAACCCGTGCACGGCCGCGATGACATTGGACTCGCCCATCGCCGCGCTCTTGGCGAGGGTGATGTACTCCGGGCGGACCAGGGCCGGGTCGACGGCGGCCAGGTCGAGGTCGCTCAGTTTCCAGTGCAGGCGTTCGTAGTGGCGGAAGACGTCAAAGCTGTGCACTAGGCACTCCCATTCGATCGCAGGGGCGAGCGGTGCGGCGTCGTCGCCACACCGATCAGGTCGCGGGCGGCCAGCCGCTGGAGCTTGCCGCTGCTGGTGCGGGGGATGCTGCGGGGCGCGACCAGATGCACCTGCACCGCCGTGAGCCCGAGGTGGGCGGTGACGGCGGCGCCGATGGCCGCGGCCAGGGCGTCGGCCTCGGCGCCGGTGCGTTCGGTCTCGGCGATCAGCGCGATCACGTCGGCACCGTCGGGGTCGACGGCCGCGGTGCAGCGGCCCTTGTGGATGCCGTCGAGATCGCGGACCGCGGCCTCGACGTCCTGGGCGTAGTAGTTCACGCCGCGCACGGTGATCATGTCCTTGCAGCGGCCGGTGACGAACAGTTCGCCGTCGCGGCGGTAGCCGAGGTCGCCGGTGCGCAGCCAGCCGTCGGTGAACCGGTCGGCGACCGCGTCGGGGTCGCCGGTGAGATAGCCGTCGGTGACGGGCGCGCCCTGGATGAGAATCTCGCCGACCCGGCCGTCGGGCAGGTCGGTGTCGGTGTCGGTGTCGGTGTCGACGATCCTGATCGCGATCCCGTCGACCGCGGAGCCGACCGCGGCGACGGCCCTGGCGCCGTCCTCGAAGCGCGAAACCGGCTCGGCCACCGCGGATTCCGAGAGCTGCGCGCGGTCGACCCACTCGAAGACGGGCTCGCGCAGCAGCGGCGGGAAGGCGACGGCCAGGGTGGCCTCGGCCATGCCGTAGACGCCGAACATCGTCGACGGTGCGAAGCCCGCGGGCCGGAACCGCTCGCAGAAGGCGGTGACCACCGATTCCGAGATCGGTTCGGCGCCGTTGAACGCGATCCGCCAGTGGCTCAGGTCGTAGCCGGGGACCTGCTCGGGGGCGATGGCGCCCAGCAGCGCCTCGTAGCCGAAGTTCGGCATGGCGGTGATCGTGGTCCCGGTGGTGGCGAACTCGCTCAGCCAGCGGGCCGGGTCCTTCACGAAGGCCAGCGGCGACCAGACATGGGCGGGGATACCGCGCAGCACCGCCGACAGCGTCCCGAACAGGCCCATGTCATGGAACAGCGGCAGCCAGAAACCACCCTGGTCGTCGAGCCCGAGGTCGATGCCGCCGCGGATCGCGGCCAGCCCGCTCACCACATTGGCGTGGGTCAGGCGCACGCCCTTGGGCAGGGCGGTGCTGCCGGAGGTGAACTGCACGATCGCCAGATCGTCGGGACCGTGCTCGGGCAGGGCGGCCAGGTCCGCGGTGACCTCGGCGACGAGTTCGGTGGTGTCGACGAATGCCACGCCGATATCGCCGATGAGCGGAATCATCGAGGCGAACCGCGGCGACACCAGCACGGTGCGCATCCCGGCGGCCGCGGTGATCGCGGCGAGCTTGGCCGGGTAGGCCGCAGTCGCGCGCGCGCCGGCGGGCAGCGGCAGGGGAGTGGCCGCCCCGCCCGCCGCGGCGATGCCGAAGAGGGAGACCAGGAATTCCGGCGCGTTCGGGCACAGGATGCCGACCGGCTCACCGCGCCCGATTCCGCGCCGGACCAGTGCGGTCGCCGTGGTGTGGGAGCGCCGTCGCAGCTCGGCGTAGCCGACCCGTTCCGACACCGACCAGAATGTCGCGGGCACCTGCGGATGCGCGGCGGCGACACCGGCCAGCAGCGTGGTGAGCGTGTCGCTCGGACGCGAGGAATTCATGACCGAAACGACAACAGTGCCATATGAAATCGCGCTGAACGAATTCCGAAATACGCGCGCCGATAATCACAGTCGATCGTCCAATTGCGCTGCCCGATAAAGATATTCGGCTATCGCCCGATCGGAGCAGGCAATACTGCACGAATTCGCGGCGCGCCTGCGGTGACGATGAGCGGCGAAATCCCCGCACCGATATCGCCCAGGAGCTGCCGGTGACTTCCGATCATGTCGCGGTCGACGACCCGACCCCGGTGCAGATCGCGGTGCTGGAGAGCGTCGCACCGCACTGCCGCCACGACCCGTATCCGAGCTATGCGACCCTGCGCGCGGCCGGTCCGTTCGTCCCTGGCCCTCGCGACACCCATCTGGTGCCGCGGCACGCCGAAGCCCAGGCGATCCTGAGCGACCCGCGCTGGAGCCACGCGGAGGAGCCGGAGTTGCTGCACGGTGACAGCGAGGTCGAACTGCCCGGTTCCTTCCTCTGGATGGAGCCGCCGGACCACACCCGGCTGCGCGGCCTGGTCGGCAAGGCGTTCACCGCGCGCACCGTGGCCGGACTGCACGAGCGGGCCGAGCAGCTGGTCGACGGACTGCTCACGGCGATGCTGGCCGACGGCGAGACCGATGTTCTGGAGGCGCTGGCCTACCCCGTGCCGTTGACGCTGATCTGCGAACTGCTCGGCGTCCCCGCCGAATCCCACGCCCACGTCCGCGAGATCTCGGCGCACATCGCCCGCGGCCTCGACCCGGACACCCTGCTCAGCCCGGCGGAACTGGCCGCGCGCACCACCGCCGTGCACGCGTTCACCGACTTCTTCGGCGACCTCATCGCGCAGCGCCGCCGCGACCCGCGCGAGGACCTGATCACCGCGCTGGTGCAGGCCGAGGACGCCGGCGTACGGCTGACCCGAAATGAGCTCATCGGCACCCTGCTGATCCTGGTCGTGGCCGGACACGAGACCACGGTCAACCTCATCGGCAACGGACTGCTGGCGCTGATCCGCCATCCCGGCCAGTTCCAGCTGCTGCGCGAGGACCCGGCGCTGTGTGTGCCCGCGGTCGACGAAGTGCTGCGCTACGACCCGCCCGTGCACCTGACCACCCGCACCGCCCGCCACGAGATCGAGCTCGCCGGAAAGACTTTCGTCCCCGGCGACGCGGTGATCGTGCTGATCGGCTCGGCCGCCCGTGACCCCGAGGCCTTCCCGGACGCCGACCGTTTCGACCTCGGCCGTTACCTGCCGGGCCGGCGACCTGAGCGGCACTTGTCGTTCGGGCTCGGTCTGCACTACTGCCTCGGCGCGCCGCTGGCCCGCCTGGAGATGCAGACGGTGCTGCGGGCCGTCGCCACCCGTGTCGAGCGGATGCATCTGCTCGCCGAACCGCCGTATCGCCCGAACGTGGTCGTGCGCGGCATGTCCGAACTGCGAATCAGCCTGGAGGGCCGATGAGTACCGCTGTCCCCGCCGACCTCACCTTCGACGCGTTCGCGCCCGATCACCGCGCCGACCCGTACCCCGCCTACCATCGCGTCCGCGAGGCGACACCGCTGTTCCCCTACGCACTCGGCGACGTCCCGGTGACGCTGGTGACCCGCTACGAGGAGTGCGCCGCGGTTCTCACCGGAAATGATTGGGGCCACGGCTATTCGGCGGGCATCAGCCCGTTCCGCGACACCACCGCCGCCATCCCCGGTTCCTTCGTCCGGATGGACCCGCCCGAGCACGGCCGCTACCGCAAGCTGGTGGCGAAAGCGTTCACCCCCAAGCTGATCGGCGAGATGGCGCCGGTCGCGGGCACGGTGGTCGACGGGCTTGTCGACGCCGCGCTCGAGCGCGGAGAACTGGACGTGCTCGAGGATCTGGCGGTGCCGCTGGCCGTCGCGATGGTCGCGGTGCGCCTGCTCGGCGCCGACGCGGCCGACGGAAACAGCTTCCGCGCCTGGCAATTGGCGATCGCGCGCGGCAGCGACCCGGACTCGCTGCTCGGTCCCGACGACATCAGCGCCCGCACCGACGCCGCCATCGCCTGCATGGGGCACTTCGCGCGGCTCATCGGCGAGAAGAAGCAGCAGCCGGGCGCCGACCTGCTCAGCGAACTGGTCGCGGCCAGCGTGGACGGTGATTTCCTCACCGAACCCGAAGTGATCGGGATGTCGCTGCTGCTGCTCGTCGCCGGTATGGAGACCTCGATCAACCTGATCGGCAACGGGCTGCTCGCCCTGCTGCGCCACCCCGGCCAGCTGGCGCTGCTGCGCACCCATCCCGAACTGATCGGGCCCGCGATCGACGAGATGCTGCGCTACGACGCGCCGACCCAGTTCACGATCCGGGTGGCGCTCGACGACACCCAGGTCGGTGCGCACACCTTCCGCCGCGGCGACGGCGTCGTCGTCCTCACCGGCTCGGCCAATCGCGACGAGCGGGTCTACCGCGACGCCGACACCTTCGACATCACCCGCTTCACCGGAAACCGGCCCCCGCGTAAGCATCTCGGCTTCAGTCTCGGCATCCACTACTGTGTCGGCGCGCCGCTGGCCCGGATCGAGGCCGAGGCGGCCATCCGCACCCTGCTGGACCGCGCACCCGACCTGGCGCTGGCCGACGAGCCGATCGAATACCGCCCCAGCCTGATCCACCGCGGTATCCGGCACCTTCCGGTGACACTGTGACCGCGCCAGGCGGGCACGCGATCGTCATCGGCGCCGGGGTCGCCGGGCTGCTGGCCGCGCGGGTACTCGCCGACACCTTCGAACGGGTCACCGTCGTGGAGCGCGACGAGCTGGACGCGAAAGAGACTGTGCGTCGCGGTGTTCCGCAGGCCTGGCATCTGCACGGCCTGCTCGATCGCGGCCGCCGGATCATGGAGGAGCTGTATCCGGGCTTCACCGAACAGGCGGTGTCGGACGGCGCGACCGTCGCCGAAGTGCTGATCGGCACCCGGTGGTATGTGGGCGGTTCCCGGCTCGCGGCCGGCTCGACGGGTCTGACCTCGGTGATCGCGACGCGGTCGCTGCTCGAGACGGTGTTGCGCAGGCGCACGCTGCGCTTGCGCGGTATCGAGTTGCTGACCCGCACGACAGTGCAGGGGCTGGTCGGTGACGCGCAGCGGGTCCGCGCGGTGACGGTGCTCGGTCCGGCGGGCACGCAGACGCTCGGCGCCGACCTGATCGTCGACGCGGGCGGTCGCGGCTCACGGATCACGCAGTGGCTCACCGAGATCGGCGCCGAGACCCCCGAGGAAGAGCGGCTCGACGTCGATCTCGGCTACACGTCACGGTTCTTCCGGCACCAGCCGGGTCAGCTCGGCGGGCAGGCCTCGGTGATCGTCTCGACCGGCGCCAACGGGCGCGGTGGCGGCGCGGTCCGGGTGGAGGGTGACCGGTGGCATGTCACCCTCGCCGGGATGCTCGGTGATCATCCGCCGGTCGACGACCAGGGCTTCCGCGACTACGCCGCGTCGCTGTCGGCCCCCGACATCCACACCATCATCGTGGATTCCGAGCCGCTCGGCGACGCGGTGCCCTACCGCTTCCGGACCGCGGTGCGGCGCCGCTTCGACCGCCAGAGCTCTCCGCCGAGCGGGCTGCTCGTGCTCGGTGACGCGCTGTGCGCCTTCAATCCCCTCTACGCCCAGGGCATGACAGTCGCCGCCTTGCAGGCCGCAGCGCTGCGGGAATGCCTGAGCGCGGGAGCGGCCGATCTACCCGCGCGCTACTACGCGGCCGCCGCCGACGCGGTCGCGGTGGCCTGGCAGCTGGCCGCCGGATCGGATCTGCGGCACCCGGGCGTCGAGGGCAGGCGCACGCTGCGGACCCGGCTCACCAATGTCTTCGTCACCCGGGTGCAGCGCGTCGCGCACCACGACCCCCGCGTAGCCAGGACCTTCCTGCGGGTCGCCCACCTGGTCGACCCGCCCGCCGCGCTCACCGCGCCGGGCACGCTGCGCCGAATCCTCCTTTCCTGACCCACCCACCGGAGAACACAGGAGACCCACCCATGACCTCCACGACTTCCCCGATCGATGCCCAGGCAGTCCAGACCGCACTGGTCCAGCTGTTCGGGCCGGACGGCCGCGCCGATCCGTATGCCCCCGCCCGCGTGCTGCGCGAGGCGGGCCCCATCCACCAGACCCCGCTCGGCCACCATGTGCTGACCCGGTACGAGGACTGCGCCGCGGTGCTGTCCACCACCGCGTGGAGCCACGCCGAAGAAGCGGCGATGATGCACCCGACGGTGTCGCCGGAGAACGCCGCCGAGGAACTGCCCACGTCGTTCCTGTGGATGGAGCCGCCGGACCACACCCGCCTGCGCAACCTCGTCACCAAGGGGTTCACCCCGCGCATGGTGACCCGGCTGCGCCCGCGGATCGAGCAGCTGTGCGAGCAACTCGTCGACGACGCTTTGGCCGCAGGCGAATTCGACCTCGTCGAGATGATCGCCTACCCGCTGCCGCTGATCATCGCCTGCGAACTCATCGGTGTGCCCGAGGACGCCTACGACCAGGTCCACCGGTGGTCCCAGGACCTGGCCCGCGGCTTCGACCACGACTACACGCTGCCCGAGGAATGCCTGAGCGCCCGCAGCGCCGCCTCACGCGGATTCATGGGCTACTTCCGCGAACTGCTCAACGAACGGCGCGTCACCCCGCGCGACGACCTGCTCAGCGTGCTGTCCCAGGTCGAGGACCGCGGCGATGTGCTCACCGAGCAGGAACTCCTCGCGACCTGCATCACGACCTTCGTGGCGGGCCACGAGACCACCGCCAACCTGATCGGCACCGGCATGTTGCGCCTGCTGCGCAACCCCGACCAGGTCCAGCTGCTGCGCGACCGTCCCGAACTGCTCGCCGTCGCCCCCGACGAACTGCTCCGGCTCGATCCGTCGGTGCAGATCACCACGCGCGCCGCGACCCGCCCGATCACCGTCGCCGGGCACGAGTTCGAGAAGGGCGAAGGCGTTGTGGTGCTGATCAACTCGGCCAACCACGATCCGGCTGCCTACCCCGATCCCGATCGGGTCGACCTGACCCGGTACTCCGATCCGATGAACCCGGCCAAGAAGCACCTCGGGTTCAGCCTCGGCATCCATTACTGCCTCGGCGCCCCGCTGGCGCTGCTGGAGATGGAGATCCTGCTCGACGTGCTGCTGCGCAAGGTCGGCACGTTCGAATTGCGGTCGGAGAACCCGCCGTTCAAGCCGAATGTCGTCATCCGCGGTCTGGAATCGCTGCAGGTCGCGGTCACCCCGGCCTGATCCGTATCCGCTACAGCCCCGTCGGTCCCGCCGGCGGGGCTGTCAGTGCTGATCTGCCGGGATATCCAGGGCCGCGAGGAAAGCCGTCGCCGCCGGGCTGCGGTCGGTGCGGTTCCACACGATGTACTCGATGCGGGTCGGCGCGTCGGTGACCTCGACGGTGCGCACGCCGGTGAGCTGCGGCGCGTGGGCGGCGGGCATCATGGCCACGCACAGGTCTTGCCCGACGAGGCGGGCGATGTAGTCCGCGGTCGTCACTTCGAAGGCGACGTCGCGGGTCAGGCCCGCCGCGGCGAACGCGAGATCCGATTGGATTCGTCCTGCCGTGCCCGCGGGCAGGTCGACGAAGACCTCGGTCGAGAGCCTGCGCAGGTCGACCGCCGGCTCGGTCGCGAGTGGATGGTTCGGTGCGACCACCGCGACGAGTCTGTCGCGGGCGAGTTCGTGGACCGCGACGCCGCGCGGTCGCACGGTGGTCGGCAGGCCGAGGAAGGCGACATCGAGCATGCCCTGCTCGACCTGGTCGGCGAGGTCCTCACTGGCACCCACCCGCAGGCTGATCCGCACGTGTGGATACCGCGCGCGGAATTCGCGCAGCGCGGCGGGCAGGTCGACGGCGGCGACCGTCGGGATCAGGCCGACAGCGAGCCTGCCCCGCACCTCGCCGACGGCGGCCGCGACCTCCGCCGCCGCCCGCTCGGCCGCGTCGAGACAGTGGCGGGCAGCGGGCAGGAAGGCCACCCCCGCCGCGGTGAGCCGCACCCGTCGGCTCGTGCGCTCGAACAGCTTCGCGCCCAATTCCCGTTCCAGCCGGGCGATCTGGTGGCTCAGCGCGGACTGCACGACCAGGCAGCGTTCGGCGGCCCGGGTGAAGCTGTTCGTCTCGGCGACGGCGAGGACATACCGCATCTGCTGGAGCTCCATGGATCCATCGTGAATCACGATCGGTGCGGTGACAAACATGTGTTGGATTCATCGATCGGCGCGGGGTGAGATGGAGTCCATGAAAATATCAGTGGCTCAGCCGGTTTCCACCGATGCGGGCCGCGGCGGCAGGCTCGCGCGCACCGTGCCCAGAGAGAAGGATGAGATGAAGCGAGTTCTCGCGACCGCGGCCGCGCTGGTCGGTGTCGCCGCTACCGTGCTGATGCCATCGCACCGGGCGGCCGCAGAAGACCCACTGTTCCCCACCACTATCGCGCTGCCCGCCGGGTTCCAGGCGGAGGGTGTCGCGATCGGATCGCTCCCGATCGCCTATTTCGGCTCCATGGCAGACGGTTCCATCTACCGAGCGAACCTGGTGACCGGGCACGGCGACCTGCTGACCCGTGGCCCCGGCACCCAGGCACTGGGCCTGCGACTGGACGACCGCGGCCGGCTGTTCGTCGCGGGCGGCACCGGCGGCGACTTCCGCGTCGTCGACGCCTGGACCGGCGCGGTACTGGCGACCTACCACTTCGCCACCGGACCACAGACATTCGTCAACGACATGGTCCTCACCCCGGAGGGCGCGTGGGTCACCGACTCGTTCGCCCCCGTCCTGTACCACCTGCCGATCGGTCCCGACGGTGCGCTCCCACCACCCGACGCGGTGGTCCGAATCCCCCTCACCGGCGACATCGACTACGTCCCAGGAGCTTTCAACGCCAACGGCATCGTCCGCACCCCGGACGGCACCGGACTCCTGATCGTCCAGTCGGTCACCGGTCAGCTGTTCCGGGTCGACCCGACCACCGGCCTCGCGCGCCGAGTCGATCTCGGCGGCGAATCGCTCACCGACGGTGACGGATTGCTCCTCCAGGACACCACCCTGTTCGCAGTCCAGAACCGCCGCAACGCGATCGCGATGATCACCCTCGACCCCGCAGGCACCGTCGGCACACTTGACCGCCGAATCACCGACCCGCGCTTCGACGTTCCGGCCACCATCGCCGCCTACGGTGACCGCCTGTACCTCCCGAACGCCCGCTTCGGCACCGCCCCCACCCCGAACACCCCCTACTCGGCCGTGGCTGTCGACCGGCCACGATGATTCGAAGCGCTGCGGGGCGACTCGAGGACCATCAGGCCGCGTCGACAGCCGAGGTGCCGCGGGGCAGGCATCGAGATCGCGACCTCACGGTGTGGCGATGCGGACGTTGCGCATCGTGACCAGGGCTGTCGCGCAGAGGGTTTCGCCGGTGTCGTCGACGGAGAACACGTCGGCGGCGGCGATGGTGAGCAGCGCGCCGGGCTTGATCACCCGGCCGCGCGCGATCACCGTGGCGCCCTTGGCAGGTGCGAGGATCTTCACCGTGTAGTCGATGGTCATGTTGACCCAGCCGATCGGCAGCAGGGTGCCCGCGGCCGAGCCGGCGGCGAAGTCGGCGAGTGAGCCGAGGACACCACCCTGGAAGTATCCGTCGTGCTGGGTGAGTTCGGGGCGGTGGGGTTGGACGATCTCGACCTCGCCGGGTTCGATCCGGCCGAAGTGGAAGCCCAGGTGGGCGGCGGCGGGCATGGACAGCACCGCGGCGGGGACCACCTGGGCGAAATCGGGGTTCGGGGCCTGCGTCGTCATCGGGTCCGGCTCCTCTGCTCGGGGGTGTGCGGCCATGCCGCGAATCCTGCCGCCGCGTACCGCGCGCGGGCAGCCGATCGCATGATCTTGCCACTGCTCGTCTTGGCCAGCTGGTCGGGCAGCGTCAGCACCAGGTCGCCGACGGCGAGTTCGTGTTCGCGGATCACCGCGGCCCTGATGGCGCCGATCACCTCGGCGGGGTCGGCGTCGAGCCGGTCCCGGCGCAGTTCTTGCACGACGACGAGGCGCTCGCCCGCGTCGCCGGGGTAGGCGAAGGCCGCCGAACTCCCGTGCCGGAGCGCGCGGTGTGCGGATTGCACGGTGTCCTCGATATCGTGCGGGTAGTGGTTGCGGCCACGGATGATCACCATGTCCTTGGTGCGGCCGACGACATAGAGTTCGCCGTCCACCAGCAGCCCGACATCGCCGGTGCGCAGCCACGCGGTGCGCGGATCGTCGGCCGTGCGCGCTCGCAACAGTTCCTCGGTCGCCTCGGGTCGCTGCCAATACCCCTGCGCCACATGGTCACCGGCCACCCAGATCTCCCCGGTGCGGCCGGGCGGGCACGGCCGCAGCGTGGCGGTGTCGACGATCCGCAGCCGTTCACCGGTCAGCACCCGGCCCGAACTCACCAGCGTGCGTGCCTTGCCGGGCCGGGCGGGCAGGTAGCGGCCCGCGCCGAGCGCCTCGGTGTCGACCGTCAGAGTGCGCGGCCCGCGACCCTTGTCGCTGCCCGTGACCAGCAGCGTCGCCTCGGCGAGTCCGTAGCACGGATACAGCGAGGTAGCCCGGAATCCGTGTGGGGCGAAGGTTTCGGTGAACCGGGCCAGGGTGTTCGGGCGGATCGGCTCCGCGCCGTTGAACGCGACCTGCCAGCTGGTGAGATCGAGGTCGGGCAGCGGTTCGACGGCGGCCCTGGCGACACAGGCGTCGAAGGCGAAGTTCGGTCCACCGCTGGAATGCGCGCGGTACTCGCTGATCGCCGACAACCACAGCAGCGGCCGCCGCACGAAGGTGGCGGGCGACATCAGCACGCCGGTCGCGCCCACCCAGAGTGGTTGCAGCACATTGCCGATCAGTCCCTGATCGTGGAACAGCGGCGCCCAGCCGACCACAGTGGACCCGCTGTCGTGCCCGAACGCCTGCCGGATCATCTCCTGATTCGCGGCGAGATTGCGGTGCGAGACCATGACTCCCTTCGGCGTGGAAGTGGAGCCGGAGGTGTATTGCAGGAAAGCCACCGCGTCAGGCTCGAGTGGCTCGGCGGCGAACTCGGCACGGCCGACGGTATCCACCGTGACCCAGTGTGCTTGGGGCAGTAGCGGTCCCAGCGTGGTGCGCAGCGAGTGCAGTATCGCGCTGACGGTGAGGACCGCCGCGGGCGCGCAGTCCTGCCCGATCGATCGGGTGGCGTGCTGGACGTGCTCACGGCGCGGCGGATTCACCGGAACCGCGATCACCCGCGCGTACAGGCAGCCGAAATACGCGGCGAGGAAATCCAGCCCCGGCGGGAAGACCAGCAGCGCGCGCTCGCCCGGCTTACACACCGAACGCAACTGCGCCGCGACGGCGGACGCTCGCGTGTGCAAGGCAGCGTAGGTGAGCCGGTCGGCCTCGGCGCCGGTGTCGTCGAGGAAGCGGTAGGCGACCCGGTCCGGATCGGTGTGGGCGCGCTCGCGCAGGACATCGGGCAGCAACGTGACGGGCCGGGTCATCTGCTCGCCCCGAACGACATCGGGAGACTGTCGAGACCGCGGAGCAGGAAACTGTGCTCCTGCCAGCGGAATCCGGCGCTCGGCGTGGTGAGCCGCGGATGCCTGCGGAGCAAGGCGTCCAGTGCGATGCGGGTCTGCAGCTCGGCCAGCGCGCCGCCGAGGCAGCCGTGCATGCCGTGCCCGAAGGCGAGGTGCGCGCCGGGGGTGCGGGTGATGTCGAATTCGTCGGGACGAGCGAAGACCTCGGGGTCCCGGTTCGCCGCGCCCAAGCACACCAGGACGTGATCGCCCGCGCGGATCGTCTCCCCGCCGATCACCATGTCCCGGGTCGCCTGCCGCTTGGTCAACTGCAGCGGCGTGTCGTAGCGCAAGGCCTCCGTGACGGCCGCGCCGAGCCGTTCGGGGGACCGGCGCACCATGGCGGCCTGATCCGGGTGCCGCAGCAGGGCCAGCGTTGCGGTGCCGATCAGCGACTTGGTGGTCTCGGTGCCCGCGACGAAACACATGATGCAGACGAAGATCAGTTCCTCGTCGGTGAGGTGGTCGCCGCCCGCGGTGCGCGCGGCGAGCAACCGGCTGATCAGATCGTCGCCAGGCCGGGCGCGGCGTTCGGCGAGCACCTCCGCCAGCGCGTCGGCGAACAGCTCGACCACCGTGCGCACCCGCGCCAGATCCGCTGCCTTCATGAGTCCGGGTTCGAGGAGGAACCGGATGTCGTTGGTCCAGCCGCCGACCCAGGCGTGCAGGGCCGTCGGCAGCGCCATCCACTCGCACAGCACCGCCACCGGGAGCGGCGCGGCCAGGTCGGTGACCGCGTCGACGCCGCCCGCCGCGACCGCCGGACGCAGCAGCCGTTCGGCGACCGCGGCGACCACAGGTTCGAGCGCCGCGATCGTGCGCGCGGTGAACACCTTGTTCACCAATCCGCGCAGCCGCGCGTGCTCGGGATTGTCGGTGAACACCAGCGAGGCGCGGCCGAGCCGGTCGATCCGCGCCACCTCCGGCTGACCGAGCCTGCGCGCCTGCTCGGTGACCAGCTTCGGGATCAGGCCCGCGCTGAACGACTTGTCGTGCAGGACAGCGCGCGCGTCCGGATGACGGGTCAGCACCCACATGCCGAGTGTCTTGTGCACCGGCCTGGTTTCCCGCAGCGCGCGGTACGAGGGGTAGGGGTCGCGGCGGAACTCGGTGCTGAACGGGTTGAACCGGGCCTGCGAGAGCGTCATCGCCGACTCCGGAAGAAGGCGTCGGGGTACGGCCGGGCGACGATCCGCAGCAGTCCCAGCTTGCCCATCCGGAACCCGAGCGCCGACAACTTCAGATAGCGCTCGTACCGGGCGACGGTCTCCGCGCCGACCAGCTCGACCGCCTCGGCCCGGTGCTCGCGCAGCCGCCGCGCCCACTGTTCGCAGGTCCAGGCGTAGTCGAGCCGGTCGTCGGTGAGCGTGGCGATCTCGAACAGGCCGTCGGCGGCCGCGGTGATCTCGGCGAGCGTCGGCAGATCGGCGTCGGGGAAGATCTCCTGCTGCATGAACGCGCTGGCCTGGTCGCGGCGCATATTGCCGTAGGCGATCGTTTGCAGCGACAAGGTGCCGTCGGTGGTCAGCCAGTCCCGGCAGCGGGTGAAGAACTCCCGGTAGACCGCGATCTTCGCGGCAGGCGGGTCGTCGGGTCGCGCGAAATGCTCGAACGCGCCGATCGAGATGATGCCGTCGAACCGGGAACCGGGTTCGAAGTGCACCCAGCTCTGGGTGCGGACCTCGACACCGGGCAACGCCAACGCACGCACATGAGCTGCCTGCTCGTCGCTGAGCGTCAAGCCGACCAGATGCGGAACACCGTGCTCCCTGCTGCCCCGCGCCAGGACCGCACCCCACCCGCAGCCGATGTCGAGCACCGACTCCGCCTGATCGGCGCCGACCGCGCTCAGGTGATGCCGGAGCTTGCGTTCCTGCGCCGATTCGAGTGTGTCACTCGGGCATTCGGGCATGGCGCACGAGTAGCTGAGCGACTCGTCGAGCCACAGGCGGTAGAAGTCGTTGCCGATGTCGTAGTGGTGCCGGATCGCCGCGGCCGCCGCCTCGGCGCGGGCGGTGTCGGCCACCTCGGTCACGAGTGCGTGGCGGGGGCGGTCAGCTGCTCGTGCAGATGACCCGCGACCGCGTCGAGCGTCGGGTTCTCGTAGAGATCGTCGGGCGACAGATCCACGCCGAACCGCTCCTCCACCTCGATGAGCAGGGCGACCGCCAGCGCGGAATCGACACCGAGACGGTCGAAGTCGGCGAGCGGGTCGATCGAGGCCGCCGGTACCTCGAGCAGCTGCCCGAGATACTCCTGGCACCACGTGACAATGGCTTCTCTGCTGGTGTCCATGTCAGCTCCTATGCGCGTTTGGCGGCCAGCCGGTCGGCCGACGGGATCTTGAGATCCCAAGCCAGACCGAAGGTTTCGAGCGTCCAGATCAGCCAGTAGCCGGGATCGAGCCGGTACCAGTGCAATCCGAACGACGGTGACTCGGGAAAGGCGTGATGGTTGTTGTGCCAGGACTCACCGAGGGTGATCAGCGCGAACACACCGCCGTTGCGGCTGTTCTCCCTGGACCGGTACGGACGGGTGCCGACCCTGTGCAGGAACGAGTTGATCGCCCAGACGATGTGCTCGAGCAGGAAGATCCGCACGAACCCACCCCACAGCAGCCCGCTGACGGCGCCCGTCCAGCTCAGGGTGAGCAGTCCACCCAGCACGGTCGGGATCAGCAGGCCCAGACCCACCCACCAGTAGTACAACCGGGTGACCCGTATCAGCGAGCGATCCTTGATCAGGTCGGGTGCGTAGTGGACGACATTCGGGTACTCGTGGTGGCGCATCCACAGGAAATGCGAATGTGCCAGCCCGCGCAGCACGCCACGCACGCCGTCACCGGAGAGGTTGGGGGAGTGCGGATCTCCCGCTCGATCGCTGTACTCGTGATGCCGCCGATGCAACGCCACCCACGACACCACCGGCCCCTGACCCGCCATCGACCCCAGCACCGCCAGCACGGCGGCGACCGCGGTGGTCGTGTGGAAGGTGCGGTGGGTGAACAGCCGGTGATAGCCGACCGTGATGCCGAGTCCGGTCGCCAGCCACATGCCGAACAGCAGCGCGAACTCGACGACACCGAACGGCCGCACGAACAGGAAACCCAGTGCGGCAACGGTTCCGGCGATCGGCGCGACATCGAACAGCAGGAAGTGCCTGCGTTGCAGCCGGTGGATGTAGGGGTTGCTGATCGTCTTCTTCCGCGGCACGGTGTCGTCGCGCGTCATCTCACCCTCGTCAGCTCGAAATCCGCCAGCCGGACAGTCGGACCGTAACAACGGGCGAAGCCCACGGCGTGCGCTCGCCGTGGGCTTCGATCGTCGGATCGGACTTGTGTATGGCGGTGTCACCGCGCGCCGGCGCGCAACACCACCTTGCCGTTGCGACCGGGGGTTTCCGACAGGACGGCCGCGTCGGCGGCGCCGTCGAGCGGGAACTCCGCCTGGACCTCCAGCCGGAGCGTGCCGTCGGCGGCGCGGCCGACGAGTTCGTGCACGAGGCGGACATAGTCGGCGTGGTCGATCTCGGCGCTGCGCTGCTGCCCCCAGAAGCCTTTGACCACAGCCTGTTTGAAGATGACGGCGCCGGTGTCGATGATCAGCGGCTGACCCGACAGCGCACCGAAGGAGACCAGTTCGCCACGCGGGGCGAGCAGCGACATCAGTGCGCCCGCCGCCTGCCCGCTGACCTGGTCGACGGCCCGCACGATCGGCTCGCCGTTGGTGACCGAGGCCGCCCTGGCCGCCCAGCCCTCGACCTCGGTGTCGATCACCGGCCCGTAGCCGATCTGCTCCATCGCCCGCACCGATCCGGGGCCGCGAACCAGGCTCAGCACGTGCACGCCCCGTTGCTGCGCGAACAGATTCACCAGGCGGCCGACCGCGCCGTTGGCGGCGTTGACCGTGATCCACTGTCCCGGCTGCACCCGCAGATCGTCGAGCAGCATCAGTGAACTGAGTGGCATGGCCAGCAGCTGGCAGGCGGTCTCGTCGGACACCGTCGGCGGCATCGGGACCACCTGCTCGGCGCGGGCGAGGAAGTACTCCGCCCACGTCGCGCGGGCGCCCGCGACCGCGACCCGCTGCCCGACCTGGATCCCGGCGCCCGGCCCGACCGCGTCGACGACACCGACCGCCTCGGTGCCGGGGATCGCGGGCAGCGGGGGCCGGTAGCCGTAGACGCCGCGGATGATGGCGAGATCATGGTTGTGGATCGGTGACAGCGTCATCGCGATCCGCACCTCACCCGGCCCCGGCGCGGGCGGCGGCACCTCTTGCGCGGTGAGCACGTCCTTCGGTTCGCCGAACCGGTCGATGACAACTGCCTGCATGTCCGCCTCCGTGGTGGTTGCGAGTTCTGCACGAGCCTTGTCCCATTGTGGCACCGCGGCCGGGCCGGGCCGGTCAGGCCAGGGGCGTCTCGTGGACCGTGCGCCAGCGCAGTCCGCCCTGGCCGTCGGTGACGAGGACGGCGGTGACCCGGCGGGCGGTGACGGTGCCGCCGACGAGGTGGCGTTCGAGGAAGCGGATCACCACCGTGGTGCCGTCGTCGAGGAGGGTCTCGACGTCGGTGATCTCTATCGTCAGGCCCGGTTGCGCATGGCGGGCCGCGCGCAGGCCGGTCAGCAGGTCGTTCCTGGCGACCACCTCGCCCGCGGTGGTGACCATGGTGAATGCCGGATGCTGGGCGGCGGCGAAGCGGTCGAAGACCTCGTCGGGGGCGGCCGTGCCCAGCCACCGCGCCAGGTCGGCATGCAGGGATTCGACGGCGGCGGGCACATCAGGGGTGGGGTGGGACACGCCCGAAGTCTAGGTGGCAGGCGCCGAGGCAGCGCGGGGACGGGAAGTCAATACGCCGCAGGGTTGATGAGCGTGGGCGGCGGTGTCGTCCGGAAATCGCCCGCGCGGCGGACGAAGTCGACCCGCCGGTAGGCCTACGCTCACCCCATGGCAGAGGCACTCGGAACACGTTCGCCCGCAGCGGCTTCCGGTCGGCGGATCGCCGAGGTCGACATCCTGCGCGGGTTCGCCCTGTTCGGGATCCTGATCACCAACGTGATCGTGGCGACGACCCTGTGGTCGGCGGTCGGTACCAAGGAAAAGCCGGTGCCGCTGTTCGACGGCACCGTCGACCACCTGGTGCGCGCCACGGTCGACGCGCTGTTCACCGGACGGTTCTACCTGCTGTTCGCGTTCCTGTTCGGATACTCGTTCACCCTCCAGATCGCGGCCGCGCAGCGGGCGGGCGCCGCACCGGCCCGGCGGTTGCTGCGCCGCTGTGCCGCGCTGATGGCGATCGGGCTCGTGCACGTGTATCTGCTGTGGATCGGCGACATCCTCACCCTGTACGCGTTCCTGTGCCTGCACCTGATCCTGCTGCGCAAGCTGCGGCCGCGCACCGCGGTGATCACCGCCGTCGTGCTGTACCTGGTGTGGTCGGTGTGGAGCTTCCTGCCGGGTGAGACGAGCATTCTGGCGCTGGGCGAGTTCCTCGACCTGCCGAAACTGTCCGCCGACTACACGGGCAGCTTCGCGAGCACGTTCGCGGCGCAGACGTCCATCGCGCCGGTGTTCCTGCTGCTGATCTGGTTCGGTCAGGGCATCCCCAGCCTGGCCATGTTCCTGCTCGGCATGGCGGCGGGCAAGCGGAACCTGTTCGAGGATCGAGACATCCAGCGCCGCTGGTCCACCCGTGCGATGGTCATCGGTTTCGGGCTCGGCCTGCCGATCTCCGCGCTGACCTTCGCCGACATCATGAACTGGTGGAACGCGCCTGCCCTGATCCACGGCCTGCAGTACCTCGTCGCCCCGGCCATGACCTTCGCCTACGTCGCCGTCGTCGTCCGGCTCGCCCAGTCGGCCCGGACCGGCCGCTTCGCCGCTCTGCTCGCCCCGGCGGGCCGGATGGCGGCTTCGAACTACATCGGCCAGTCGATCGTGCTCATGGTCGTCTACACCGGCTACGGGTTCGCCCTGGCCGACAAGGTCCCGCCGCTCGGTGTCGTCGCGATCGCGCTGGTCACCTTCGCCGCCCAGCTCGCGATCAGTGCGTGGTGGTTGCGCGGGCATCCGTACGGCCCCGTGGAGTGGGTGCTGCGCGCGGCGACCTACCTGCAGATCCCGGCGTGGCGGCGGCCTGCGGACATGGCGGCGGCACAACCCCGGTGAGTGCTGGTCGCGGTACCGGCCCGCGTGCCACACCTTCGCGGTAGGGAATCCGGAGTGTGGGTGAGGTATTCGGTCAGGCAGGGGTGCCGGCAGCCGGCGGGCGGTGGAATTCGGCGCGCCAGCGGTGGCGACCGGGCGCGTCGGGGCGGGGAAGGCGTTCGATGCGGACCGGGATGAGGTCGGGGCCGGCGAAGGCGTCGATGTCGGCGGCGGTGAGCGGCCAGGGCGGGCCGAGGGCCGGGGCGGTGGCGATATCGGCGATGACCAGGAGGGTGGCGTCGGGGGCGAGGAGGTGTTGGATGCTGGTGATAGCGGATTCCCGGACCTCGGGTGGCAGCGATTGGACCGTGATCGACTCGATCACCAGGTCGAAGGCGCCGAGCCAGGCGGCGGGCGGGTGCAGCAGGTCGGTGACCTTGTAGGTGACCGGAGACTGTGGGAAGCGGGCTCGGGCACCGCGGATCGCGGTGGGGGAAATGTCGAAGGCGGTGGTTCGAATGCCTTGGGCGGCAATGAATTCGGCGTCGGTGCCGTACCCGCAGCCGATGACGAGGCCGCGGGCGCCCTGGGGGATCGATCTGGCGGTCAGCCAGTCGACCAGGAGCGGATTGGGTTCGGCGCGGTCCCACGGAACGACCGTGCCGCCCGCCGCTGCCTCGGCGTAGAGCGGTTCGAACCATCCGGTCGGATCGTTCGCCGCCAAGGCCTGGGCGGCGAGACGGCGATCGGCGGACGACTGCGCGTCGGTCATGCCCTCAGTCTTCACCACCGCGCTGCCGCACGCCGCACGCCATACCGTGGTCTACGGCAAGAGTATCGCCCTGATCAGGGAATCAGAACGACTTTTCCTGTCGTGGAACGATTTTCGAGAGACTCGTGGGCCAGAGCGGCCTCGGCGAGGGGGAACTCGGTGATCGCCGGGGTGAGCAGGCCCTCGGCCGCCGCGGTCAGCGCACGCCGGGACAGGGTGAGTAGATCACCGCCGGCGCGTTCGATCATCGGCGGACCGAGCACCGAGCGTGAGGTGATGCCACGGGACGCGAGCGCGGCCGGATCGACGACGGTCGGTGTGCCCGCGGACCAGCCGAAGATCAGATGCGTGCCGCCGGGGCCGAGCAGGTCGACCGCGGCGGACCCGACCGCCCCACCGACGCCGTCGAACACTACGGTCGCCGCTCGGCCGCCGAGCTGGGCGCGCACCTTCTCCGGCCAGTCCTCGGCGGTGTAGTCGATCGCGATGTCGGCGCCGTTCGCCGCCACCTGGCGCACCTTCGCCGGGCCGCCCGCCACACCGATCACGGTCGCTCCCGCCGCGCGGGCGTATTGCACGAGCAGGGTCCCGATGCCGCCCGCCGCCGCGGTCACCACGGCGACGCTGTCCGCGTCGAGATCGGTGAACAGCGCGATGCCCAGGGTGGTGCGGCCGGTTCCGAGCATCGCGACCGCGGTGGCGGCCGAGACTCCGTCCGGGATGGTCAGCAGCCGGTCGGCGTCGGCCGTCGCGAATTCCGCGTAGCCGCCGGGCGCGGCGCCCAGATGGGTGACCACCGCGGTGCCGAGCAGGCCGGGGTCGACACCCTCGCCCACGCGATCGACGGTCCCGGCGACCTCGCGGCCCGGCACCGTCGGCAGGGTGGGGACGGGAAAGGGACCGGGTTCGCCGCGGCGCAGTGCCGTGTCGACCAGATGGACACCGCTCGCCGCCACCGCGATGCGCACCTGGCCGGGCGCGGGTTCGGGATCGGGGACGGACTCGTAGACGAGATTGCCGGCCGGACCGAAGTCGTGCAGTCGGATTGCGTGCATGGGACCACTGTTCAACCTGAACAGTGCTCGAGGTCAAGTCATCGGTGAGCCGAGGTCGGCGCTCCGAGGCACGGCCGAGCGCTAGTTCCGTTCGTTCCCCGAGACCGTCGCACCGGCGCGGCGTTCGGCGCGAGCGGCGAAGCCGTCGCAGAGGGCGTCGAGGCCGAGGAACAGCAGATTCTCCGAGGTGAGTTCACTCACGCCGGCGCCGTTCAGCTCCGCCAGCGCGGGCGGCACGGGAAACGACGGTGTGCCGTCGAGGAGGTCGCGCAAGCCGTTCGCGTCGTCGGTCGCCGTGCGCTTCTCCGCCAGCAGCGCACCGCCGACCACCGGCAGGCTGGCGCCGGAGATATAGTTCCAGACCGTGAACGCCATGGTGGTGGCCTCGCGGGCCGAGACGTCGAGCGCGCGCAGGCCCTCGACCAGCCAGGCCAGGCTGGTCAGGCCCTGCGGGCCGAAGCTGTAGCGGGGGACGGCGAAGGTGAGCAGCACCCAGGGATGCTGCTGGTAGAGGTCCCAATCGATCTCCGCGGCGATGCGGACCCGGTCGCGCCAGGTCCAGCCCTGTCCCGTCGGATCCGGGTAGGGATGCCGGGCGCCGATCTCGTCGGTCATGGCCGCGATCAACTCGTCCTTGTTCGCCACGTGCCGGTACAGCGACATGGTGCCGACCTCGAGCCGTTCGGCGATGCGGCGCATCGACACCGCGTCCAATCCGTCGGCGTCGGCGAGGGTGATCGCGGCGTCGACGATCGCGGTGCGAGTGAGTTTCGCTTCAGTCATCCCATGACTCGCTTTCGATTTTGCCCGTGCGTGCGTACACTGTACCCGTTCCCCGCGTACGGTGTACGCAAACCCCTGGAAGGATGTCGGAATGACGAAGCTGGAACCGGCGGTGCCCACCGCAGTCGCCGGTGGACGCCGCGCATGGCTCGGATTGGGCGTGCTGCTGCTGCCGGTGCTGCTGGTGTCGATGGACATCTCGGTGCTGTTCCTCGCCATGCCGACCCTCACGGCCGACCTGGATCCCAGTGCCTCCCAGCAGCTCTGGATCCTCGACATCTACGGCTTCATGCTGGCGGGCCTGCTCATCACCATGGGCAACCTCGGTGACCGGATCGGCAGGCGCAACATCCTGCTCGTCGGCGCCACCGTCTTCGGCCTCGCCTCCGTGCTCGCCGCGTTCGCGCCCACCGCGGCGATCCTCATCGCCGCGCGCGTGCTGATGGGCATCGGCGGCGCGACCCTGCTGCCGTCGAGCCTCGCGCTGATCTCGAGCCTGTTCCCCGACGCCCGCGAGCGCGCGACCGCGATCGGCGTCTGGACCGCGTTCTTCGCCGGTGGCTCGGCCGTCGGGCCGATCATCGGCGGACTGCTGTTGCACCACTTCTGGTGGGGTTCGGTGTTCCTGATCAACATCCCGGTGCTGGCGATCCTGCTGATCTTCGGGCCGATTCTGCTGCCCGAGCACCGATCGGCCGCGCTCGGCCCGCTCGATCTGCCCAGCGTCGCGCTGTCGATCGGCGGCATCCTGCCGGTGATCTACGGGATCAAGCACATCGCCGCCGAGGGCTTCGACCTGACCTCGCTGGGGATCGCCGCGATCGGTGTCGTCGTGCTGGTGGCGTTCGTGCGCAGGCAGCGTCACCTGGACGAGCCGCTGCTCGACCTCGGCCTGTTCACCCGGCCGCTGTTCCGGGTGGCGATCGGGGCGAGCCTGGTCGGCATGATGTCGCTGGCCGCGCTGAGCTACCTGACCAGCATCTACCTGCAGTCGGTGACCGGCCGCGATCCGTTGCAGGCCGCGCTGCTCGGTATTCCGATGGCGGTCGCGGTGTTCGTGTTCTCGATGAGTGGCGCGCGGGTCGGGCGCGGGCTCGGTGTGCGGGCGACGTTCACGCTCGCCCTGGTGATGTCGGCGGTCGGCAATCTGATGCTGCTCGGCGTCGGTGTCGACGGCGGCTTGGTCTGGTACATCCTTGGTTCGATGATCGCCGGTATCGGTTACGGCATCTCGTTCACGCTCGTGTCGGATGTGGCGGTGTCGGCCGTCCCCGCCGAACGGGCCGGCTCGGCGGTCGGTATTTCCGAGACCAGTTTCGAGCTGGGCAATGCGCTCGGTCTTGCGCTGTTCGGCTCGGTCGCCGCACTCGTCTTCCGGTCCGGCGGCGACTTCGGCGACACGCTCGGTGAGACACTCACCCACGCGAACGGCGACACCGGCCTGATCGATGCCGCGCGCGAATCCTTCGTCAGCGGTATGCATGTCGCGACCGCGGGCGGCGCGTTGCTGCTGATCGCGATGGCGGTGCTGGCCTGGCGCTCGGCGCGCGACACCCGCTGAGCGAGGACCGACGGTCGCCCTCATCGGGCGGATGTCCAGGTTCGTTGCATAGGATCGGCGGATGCGGAACGAGGGTGCGGCCGGCCTGGCGACATTGCTCGCGCTGGCCGATTCGCGCCTGCCGATCGGCGGGCACGTGCACTCCGGCGGCGTCGAGGAGGCGGTGTCGTCGGGATTGGTGCGCGACAACGCGACTGTCGAGCTGTACTTGCGCAGGCGGATCGCGACCTCAGGGCTCGTCGCCGCCTCGCTCGCTGCGGCGGTCTGCGCTGCGACGCTGACCCCGGAACGCGCCGAACTCGAAGCCGACGCCCGCACCCCGTCGCCCGCCGCCCGCGCCGCCTCGCGCGCCCAGGGCCGCGGTCTGCTGCGGCTGGCCAAACAATTGTGGCCGCATCATGATTGGGCTCCCGCCGGGGCCCGGCCGCATCTGTCGACGGTGTTCGGCATGGTCGGCGCCGCCTGCGCGGCCTGCCCCGAACAGCTCGCGGGCGTGGTCGTCTACACGACGCTCACCGGCGCGGCCACCGCCGCCCAGCGCCTGCTCGCCCTCGATCCCGCCGCCATCGCCGCGGGCACGATGCGGCTCGCGCCGCTGTGCGACCGGATCGCCGCCGAAGCCGCCACCGGTCTGGCCGCACTGTCGGATCCGGTGCACGACGCCCTCGCCGAACGCCATCTGCACCGCGACATGCCGCTGTTCGCGTCCTGACCGCACCGAATCCCCGTCCCCACGAGAAGGAGTTCCCATGCCTCCCCATCTGATCGATGGCGAACCGCACGATCACAGCCACGACCGCCCCAAGCGTCACCGCGCGCCGGGTGAGGCGCTGCGCATCGGCATCGGCGGCCCGGTCGGCTCCGGCAAGACCGCGCTGGTCGCCGCTCTGTGCAGGCAGCTGCGCGAGGAACTGTCCCTGGCCGTGCTGACCAACGACATCTACACCACCGAGGACGCGGACTTCCTGCGCAGGCACGCCGTGCTGCCCGACGAGCGGATCACCGCCGTGCAGACCGGCGGCTGCCCGCACACCGCCATCCGCGACGACATCACCGCCAACCTCGACGCGATCGACGACCTGGTGGCGGCCAACCCGCCGCTGGATCTGATCCTGGTGGAGTCCGGGGGCGACAATCTCACCGCGACGTTCTCCTCCGGCCTGATCGACGTGCAGATCTTCGTCGTCGACGTGGCGGGCGGAGACAAGGTGCCGCGCAAGGGTGGCCCCGGCGTCACCTTCTCCGACCTGCTGGTGGTGAACAAGACCGACCTCGCTCCGCTGGTCGGCGCGGATCTCGGTGTCATGGAACGCGACGCGGCCAAGGTGCGCGATGGCCGCCCCACCGCCCTGGTATCGCTGACCGACGACCCGGCCGCCACCCCGGTGCTGGCCTGGGTTCGCGAACAGCTGCGGGTCGCCGCCGAGCAGGACGCGGCCACCGGCGTTGCGCACTGAGCTGAGCATCGTCGCCGCACCGGGCAGGCTGCCCCGCATCGAGGCGGTGGGCGGCCTGGCCGGACGGTACACCGGTGCCGACACCGTGCATCTGATCGGCACGGCGGCCACCCCGCTCGGCGGGGACGAACTCGACATCGGCATCGTGGTGCTGCCCGGCGCGCGGCTGGTCGTCCGGTCGGTGGCGGCGACGATCGCGCTGCCGAGCACCCGCACCCCGCTGTCGGTGGCGCACTGGCGCTTCGAGATCGGGGCCGGCGCCGAACTGGACTTCGACCCGGAGCCGACGATCGTGGCAGGCGGCGCGCACCATCACACGGTGACCATGGTCCAGCTGGCGTCCGATGCCCGGCTACGGCTGCGCGAACGCGTGCAGGTGGGGCGCAGCGGGGAGGACAGCGGCGGATGGCGTGGTGACCTGGTGGCCGACCTCGGTGAGATCCCGTTGCTGCGGCACCGCCTCGAGCTCGGGGCTGGAGCGTCCACCGACGACCGGCTGCGTGCGCCGCGCGCGCTCGACAGCGAACTGCTCTATCCGGACGATCGAGCCGCCTGGGCGGGAAGCATCGACGCGGTGCGATTGCCGTTGGCTGCCGGTGGTTCACTCGCGACCCGCACGAGTGCTCGGCTGAGTGCAGGCGTGCCGGTCGCGGCGGACGTCAGGTAGCGCACGAAAAAACAGTGGGAGCCGGAGGGATATCCGGCTCCCACTGCTGTTTCCCGAGGATCAGGCGCTGACCATCTCCGCTTCGTCGGCGATCGAATCCGGCTCCGCCGCTCGTGGCGGAGCGAGGAAACCGCTCACCGCACCCACCGCGGCGCCGACTCCGGCGCCGACGATCGTGAACGGCACCGACACTGCCGTGTAGGCGGCCATCCCGCCCAGGATCGGGCCCGCGACCAGGCCGATCGGCAAGAAGACGACACCGGTGACGAGGCCGGCCACCGCGCCCGCCGTGCTCGCCGCCATGGCGAAGGGTGTGGCCACGGTCGACCCGACCGCAGCGCCGCGCGCCGCGGAGCCGAGGGTCGACGAGGCGATCCGGTCCGAACGGCTGCGCTCGAGCCCGACCGAGTCGAGGAACGTCGCGAGATTGGCCTCGGTGTTGGCCGAGGCGTCGTTGATCTGGATCGAGGTGTCGACCGGAACGAAGTCCGGAACCGGAACCAGCTGGTCACCGAAGCGGAACTGCCCCGGCGGCGGCAGGATCGGCGGCACCGGCGCGACCGGGGCCGGCGCGTGCAGCGTGCCCACCGGAGACAGGTAACCCGTTTCCGGGCCGGTCCGCGACCACTGCAGCGAGCTGCGCGTATTCTCCGGCATCTGCTGGCCCACATACGGAGTGGTGTTGGGCGCCACCGCGTCGAACACCGGTCCGGCCGGGTGCTCGGGCTGGGTCACCGCCGCCTGCGCGGGATCGGCATTCGCGGTGCCCGTGCCGATCAGGGCCATGACCAGGGGGACCGCTCCGGCCGCGACGACCGAACCTACCTTTTGTCGCTGCGGGCTCGGTGCCCTGTGTTTCCCCGTCGCCATAGATCACCTTTCATCCTGGGGATTGGTCTCACATATGACCTCCGACATTCGGACCGGTGCCGGACCCGGATGGGTCCGAAACGATGGCACCCCGGAATGCCGGTGTGCGCAAAGGCAACTGGAACAACGCAGGCCGGGTGGTTCGGGGAACCATCCGGCCTGCGACAAAGATCATTGCCTGGCAATCGAATTGCGAATGTCGGGCGCCACACGCACCCGCATTGTCACGGGAGCGCCACCATCGCCCCGGGAAATACCGGGACACGACTGAGACAGCAGAGGACAACCCGACCGCCGTCTCCGGCGGTCCACGTCGGATTACCATTCTGCCAACCGTCGTGTCGGTACCACTCCACGTCTTCGAAGATCGTGTCGTGCGGGACGGGGTTGTCGCCGGCTGTCCCGTCACCGTCGCCGACGGGCCCTTCACCCAACGTGCCAGAGGGCTTCTCGAAGCCATAGATCTGGCCGCCGGCGTCGTAGGAGCCGAACACCCGGCTGTACGCGTTCCATCCGCTGCCGACGCGTCGTCCGCCATCGCCCCCGGTCCAGGTCGGCGAGCCGTTCGTCCAGCCGTCATGGCGAAACCAGTCCATCTCACCGTCGGCGGTGATCCCGTAGATGATGCCGCGACCGACCGAGAAGACCCTCGGATAGGTATTCCATCCGCTGCCGACACGTCGTCCGCCATCGCCCCCGGTCCAGGTCGGCGAGCCGTCGGTCCAGCCTTCGTGGCGGTACCAATCCAGCTCACCCTCAGGCGTGATCCCGTAGATGACGAAGCCGTTGGATTCCCCCGCGACTGTCCGCCTGCCACCCGCGAAGACCTGGGCGTACGCGTTCCATCCGCTGCCGACGAGACGCCCGCCCTCCCCGGCTGTCCAGGTCGCGGTGCCGTCCTTGAAGCCATCGTGGCTGTACCAGTGCATGTCCCCGTCGGGGGTGATCGCGTAGATGATCCCCTGCGCTCCACCCCAGAAAACGGAACTGTAGGCATTCCAGCCCGATCCGACGTTGAGCCCGTCGTCCGGTCCCGTGAATTCGGAACCCACTCCCGTCCAGACGAGCGTGCCGTCCGATGTTCCGTCATGACGGGCCCACTGCAAATTTCCGTCGGGCTTGATCCAGTAGAAGACTTGACCGAAACCGCTCATCGATCCTCCATTCGTATACCGAGGAAGAACGCAAGATGTCAGCCGGAAAAGTATTCCACGTGGGTCGAGTCGGGGCGGCTCCTAGCCGACTTCGCGCTGCTCCCGCACCCGCGCCGGCTTGTAGTTGCTGCCGGGGGGCGCGCCGAGGGCGGCCGCGAGTTCGTCGGCGTCGGCCTGGTCGGACTGGACCTCCTCGATCGCCAGCCGGGCGAACACCCACTGCTCGGTGGCGGCCATCTGACCACGGTTGCGGCCGAGGAACGAGACGAACCAGCCGATCACGGTGACGATCCGGCTGCGGTAGCCCACCAGGTAGTAGAGGTGCAGCGCCAGCCAGGCCAGCCAGGCGAGGAAACCGCTGAACTCGATCTTGCCGATCTGGCAGACGGCGTCGAAGCGCGAGATCGTCGCCATCGAGCCCTTGTTGAAGTACTTGAACGGCGCCCGCTGCTCGGGGGTCTGACCCTTGAGACCGGCCTTGATGGCCTTGGCCGCATACGTCGAACCCTGGATCGCGCCCTGCGCCTGACCCGGCACACCGGGCACCGACATGAGGTCGCCGACCACGAAGACATTCGGGTGGCCCTTGACGGTGAGGTCCGGCTCCACGATCACGCGACCGGCCCGGTCGACCTCGGTACCGTCGGAACGCTCGGCGATCATCTTGCCCAGCGGGCTGGCCTGCACACCGGCCGACCACACCTTGCAGGTGGCTTCGATGCGCCGGGTGCTGCCATCGGCGTCCTTGACGACGACACCGTGCGCGTCGACATCGGTCACCATGGCGTTGAGCTGGATCTCCACGCCCATCTTCTCGAGCCGCTTGGCGGCCTTGGCGCCCAGCTTCGGGCCCATCGGGCCGAGAACCGCGCCCGCGCCCTCGAGCAGGATGACGCGCGCGTCGCGCGGGTCGATGGTGCGGAAGGTGCCGTCGAGCGTGCGGTCGGCGAGCTCGGCGATCTGGCCGGCGAGCTCGACACCGGTGGGGCCAGCGCCGACGACGATGAACGTCATCAGCCGGTCGCGCTCTTCCTGGGTGGTCGCCAGCTCGGCCTGCTCGAACGAGCCGAGGATGCGCGCGCGCAGTTCGAGCGCGTCGTCGATGGTCTTCATGCCGGGCGCGAAGGTGGCGAAGTGGTCGTTGCCGAAGTACGACTGCTGCGCGCCGGTGGCGACGATGAGGCTGTCGAAGGGGGTGACGGTGTCGCGGTTGAGTAGTCGAGAGGTGACCGTGTTGTTGACCAGGTCGACATCGTGGACGTCACCGAGCAGCACCTGCGCGTTCTTCTGCTTGCGCAGCACCAGCCGGGTGGCGGGGGCGATCTCACCGGTGGAGAGGATGCCGGTGGCCACCTGGTACAGCAGCGGCTGGAACAGGTGGGTGGAGGTCTTGGAGATCAGGGTGATGTCGACATCGGCCTTGCGCAGGTGCCTGGTGCCGAACAACCCGCCGAACCCGGAACCGATCACCACCACACGGTGCCGCTGGTTCCCGACAGACTGAGTGCTCATCGTCCTGCTCCTCGACAGACTGGGGTGGGCCCCGCAATGGTGGTGACGGGGTTAACCGTAGTCGGCTCCGGATGCGACGTCGCCACGAGATCCCGGTTCCGATCTTGCTGTGGTGCGTTCCTTCACCGGGTGCCGGGCGCCGCGGTGAGATCCACCAGGGCGCCCGGACCGGCTGACAAGATCGAGAATACGGGACGGGACGGGTCAGCGACCGGCAAGCAGAAGCTCGGCCACCTTGGTGTCCGTCTCGGCGCCCTCGGTGTAGCCGCCCTCGGCGCCGAGCGCGTTCATGATGGCGAGGGTGTAGCGCTCACCGTTGCCCGCGACGCCGACCGAGTTGACCACCCAGCCGTCGGCCTCGGCCGACCAGCCGTTCTTCAGGCCGGGACGCATCCGCGAGCCCGCGCCCCACACGCCCCAGTGCTGGTTGGAGTCGACCGACCGCATCCGGTCGAGCAGGTAGGCCAGGTCGTCGGGGTGCATGGTGTCGAGGATGGTGTTCATCAGCCGGTCGAGGTCGGCGGCGGTGCACTTCTGGAACGACCAGTCGGGGAACATCGCGGACATGGTCGGCTGCGGGATCAGGCTGACCATGCCGTAGGCGCGGAACGCGTTGTTGTAGGCCATCCGGTCGATGCCGATGTACTTGTTCCACAGCACGTTGGTGGCGGCATCGTTGGAGGTGGCCAGCATCGCTTCGATATTGGTGCGGTCCTCGGGGGACAGGCCGATGGCGCCGGCCCTGGCCCGGTTGAGCAGGTCCGCGGCGATGGCGAGTTTGATCGTCGACGCGGTCCACACCTGGTTCTCGGCGTGCTCGTTGGCGTAGATCCCGCCGGTCTGGCGGTCGCGCAGCACGTAGCCGACGACGCCAGGGCGTCCGGCGAGGTAGGAGTTCACCCGCGCGATCCGCGAACTCATGTCGTTGTCGAAGCCGGGTAGCGACACCTGGGTCAACGCGGGCGGCGCGGCGTGCGCCGGAGCGGTCAGTACAGGAACGCCCGGAGTGAGGACGGCCGCGGCGGCGAGGAGACAGGCGGTTGCTGCGACCCGGGATACGACGCGGGTGGAGGGGGAACGGTCACGCACGAGGGACCACACTCGCACACCCGGCGCCCCAGCGCACTATTTGCGAAGAAATCCACGATCTTGTGACAGCGCCGTTGCGCCGCACGGGTTTTCCGCTCAGTGGTGGGCGGCGTGCGGCGTCGCGATCGGGCAGCCGTTGAGCCGATGACAATGTTCGAACGCTTCGCCGTGCTGATCGAGCGGCCAGGAGTGCAGCACCTGCTCCGGCCCGTAACGCCGGGAATTGATCAGCTCCCAGCGGGCGCCTGCGCGGCGGACGATGAAACCGCCACCGGGAACCAGGGGAATCACCTGCGCGATCATGAACCGGACCAGCCTTTCGCCTGCGGCCGAACTGTCCCACCCGAACGACAACGATCCCACGGCCGGTTTCCCCGGTAGCGCAGGCGCGGCCGGTAACGCGTTGCGGTGTGGCCTATTTCACTTGCCCTGGTCGGTGGCGACGGCGGGGCCGCACGATTGCGGGTCGGTCGCTGGGCGTATAAACAACGGATGCCGTTGCACCTCCATCGCGCCGAACGCGCCGACGCGCTGGCCGACGGACTCGCGGGTGTGCTCGGCGCCGTCCCGGCCGACCCGTTCACCACCGAGGTGGTCGCGGTGCCCGCCAAAGGCGTGGAGCGCTGGCTGGCGCAGCGGCTGTCCGGTGTGCTCGGGGTGACGGGCACGGGGGACGGTGTGGCCGCCAATATCGCGTTCCCCGCCCCGACGGCGCTGGTGGCCGAGGTGCTGGCCGCGGCCAGCGGGATCGCGCCCGCCGACGATCCGTGGGCAGGGCAGCGGCTGGTGTGGACCTTGCTCCGGGTGATCGACGAGGTCGCGGATCAGCCGTGGGCGGCGGTTCTGGCGCGTCATCTCGGCCTGCCCGGTGCCGGGCATCGGGTGGGCAGACGCTATGCCACCGCCGCGCACCTCGCGACCCTGTTCGACTCCTACGCCGCGCAGCGGCCGCAACTGCTGCTCGACTGGGCGGCGGGCGCCGACACCGACGGCGCAGGCGGGACCGTGCCCGACGACCTGGCCTGGCAACCCCTGCTCTGGCGGGCATTGCGCACGGCCGTCGGCTCGCCGAGCCCGGCCGAACGCCTGGCTGCCGCGTGCGCCCGGCTGCGGGCCGAACCGGATTCCGTCGATCTCCCTGGACGCCTGTCCCTGTTCGGTCTCACCCGGCTGCCCGCCGACCAGATGGCCGTGCTGACCGCCCTGGCCGAACATCGCGAGGTCCACCTGTGGCTCGCGCATCCGAGCCCCGCGATGTGGACGGCACTGTCGGAGGCGATGGCAGCCGGTCCGGTGGCTGTCATGCCCGCGCCGGACCGTAGCGGTGTGGTCTCGCGGTCGGCCGACCACACCGCCGATCTGGTTCGCCACCCCCTCCTGTCCGGACTGGCCAGAGACGTTCGTGAACTGCAACAGCGTCTGAACCCGTTGCTGCACACCGAGATCCACCTCCCCGTAGAGTCTGCGGCGACAACCTTGCTCGGCGCCGTGCAGACCGCTGTCCGCGACGACCGGGTTCCGGCCGCAGGCGCCGTGCCGGACGGCACCGTCGAGGTACACGCCTGCCACGGCCCCGCCCGGCAGGTGGAGGTTTTGCGCGATCTGCTCCTGACGACCTTCTCGGCCGATCCCACCCTCCAGCCGCGTGACGTGCTGATCATGTGCCCGGACGTCGAGGCCTACGCCCCGCTGGTGCGGGCCGCCTTCGGACATCGCGGGGCAGGCGCGGTGGATCTGCCCGTCGAAGGCGAGCATCCGGCGCATCAGCTGCGGGTCCGGCTCGCCGATCGCGGGCGGGCGGTCACCAACCCGATGCTGGCCGTGGTCATCGAGTTGCTGGAGCTGGCAGACGGACGCGTCACTGTGACGCAGGTGCTTGACCTGGCGGCGAGCGAGACTGTGCGCCGCCGCTGTGGGTTCGACGACGACGACATCGAGCGGCTGCGCGAGTGGGCGGCCGAGTCGGGCGCCCGCTGGGGGATCGGGCAGCGCCAGCGCGAGGCGTTCGGCCTCGCCGACTTCGCGCAGAACACCCTCAATGCCGCCGTCGACCGGATCCTGCTCGGCGTCACCGCCGACGAGTCCGGTGACGACTGGCTGGATCTGGCCTTGCCGCTCGACGACGTCGACTCCAACGATGTCGACCTGGCGGGCAGGTTCGCCGAATTCGTCGACCGGCTCGCCGTCTGCCTGCGCGATCTGCGCGGACCGCGGCCCGCCGCGGAATGGACGGCGGTGCTGCTGCGCGCGGTCGACCTGCTCACCGACGTGCCGGACGCGCACTCCTGGATCCGGACCGAGGCGCGCCGCGAGATCGTCGCCGCCACCGAGCACGCCGGTGCCCCCCCGCTGCGGCTGGCCGATGTCGCGGTGCTGCTGACCGGGCGCCTGGCGGGCGGGCCTGGGCGGGCCAACTTCCGCACCGGCGAACTCACCGTGTGCACGCTGGTCCCGATGCGGTCGGTGCCGCACAAGGTCGTGCTCCTGCTCGGCCTCGACGACGACGTCTTCCCCCGCCCCGGCACCGTCGACGGCGACGACCTGCTGGCCCGCGACCCGCTGGTCGGGGAGCGCGATGCCCGCAGCGAGGATCGTCAGCTGCTGCTCGACGCGATCATGGCGGCGGGGGAGAAGCTGCTGATCCTGCACACCGGCGCCGACCCGGTGACCGGCGCCGCGCGCCCACCCGCGGTGCCGGTGGCCGAGCTGCTCGACATCCTCACCGCCCATGTGGGCCGGGCGGCGATGGACGCGGTCCATGTCCGGCACCCCTTGCAGTCTTTCGACCGTCGCAATTTCGCCCCCGACCGTCCGCGCAGTTTCGACACCGTCGCCCTGGCCGGTGCCCGGGCCGCCGCGCGCCCGTCGCAGCCGCGTCCGCCGCTGCTGGCCGCGCCGTTGCCGCCCGCCCCGCTCGCGGATGTCGCACTGGCGGAACTGATCTCGTTCGCCGAACATCCGGTGCGCGCGTTCCTGTGGCAGCGGCTCGGGCTGCGGGTGCCCGAGGAGGCCGAGGACATCGCCGAACAGCTGCCGATCGAACTCGACGGCCTGGCGAAATGGGATCTGGGCGAACGGATGCTGACCGCACGGCTGACCGGCGCCGACCCCGCCGGTCTGCGCGCCGCGGAATGGCGGCGAGGCACGTTGCCGCCGTTCGGTTTCGGCGCCGCGGTGCTCGACGAGGTGGAAGGCACCGTCGACACCCTCGTGCGCACCGCACTGCCCGACTACGAAGCGTCCCCGCGTGCAGTCGACATCGCGATCGATCTCGGCAACGGCCGCACCCTGGCAGGCACCGTCCCCGAGGTCCGTGGCGAGACCCTGGTGCGCACCACCTACTCCCGGCTGGCACCCAAACACCGTCTGGCGGCGTGGGTGTCGCTGCTCGCGCTCGCCGCGACCGAGGACAGGTCGTGGCGGGCGATCAGCACCGGACGCGGCCAGTTCCGCAGCAGGCCGGTCGCCCGATCGGTGATCGTGGCGCCCGAGGCTCCCGCCGCGCTGGCCGTGCTGCGCGACCTGGTCCGCCTGCGCGACGAGGGGCTGTGTGAACCACTGCCGGTCGCGCCCGCGGCCACCGCGGCCTACGCCGAGCGCCGTTTCCGCGGTGACAGCGTCGCCGATGCCCTGCTCGCCGCCGAACACGCCTTCGACGGCGGACCCAACGGCCCGGACAAATTCGGCGACCACACCGACCGCTACCTGCGCTACGTGTGGGGTCGTGCACCCCGATTCGCCCAGCTCGCTGCCGAATCCGCGCGGGCGGGCGAGGCGGAGAGCACCCGCTTCGGCGCGGTCGCGCGCCGCTGGTGGGCGCCGCTGCTCGCCGCCGAGAGTCAGGGGCAGCCATGACCGGGACGATGTCGGCGCCCGCCGCTTTCGACGCCGCGGGCGCGCTGCCCGAGGGAACCACCGTCCTCGAGGCCAGCGCGGGCACGGGCAAGACGCACGCCATCGTCGGACTCGCCGTCCGCTATGTCGCCGAGGCGGGGATCGGCATCACCGAACTGCTGCTGGTGACCTTCAGCCGCGCCGCCACCCAGGAACTGCGCGAACGGACCAGGGACCGCTTCGTCACCGTCGCCGCCGCCCTGGCCGACCAGGACATCGCGCGCGCCCATCCGGACGAGCTGGTGCGCGCACTGGCCGACACCGACCCCGCGACGCTGCGGCTGCGCAGGCACCGATTGCTCACCGCCCTCGCCGATTTCGACGCGGGCACCATCGCCACCACGCACTCGTTCTGCCAGCGCATGCTCGACGAACTCGGCCTGGCGGGCGAGCACGACCCCGGCGCCCGGCTGGTGGAATCTGTCGACGACCTCGTCGCCACCGTCGCCGACGACCTCTACCTGGCGCGCTACGCCCGCGACCGGGCGCCGTTCACCCTCCGCGAGGCGCACACCCTCGCCCTGGCCGCCGTAGGAGACCGGCACGCCGACCTCGCGCCACGGTCCGACGGCGCGGCCGGTGAGCGGGTCGCCTTCGCGACGGCGGTCCGCGCGGAGACCGAACGCCGCAAACGCCGTGCGGGACTGCGCGATTTCGACGATCTGCTGGTCCTGCTGCACGAGGTTCTCGCCGACCCCGAGCACGGCCGGCGGGCCTGCGCGCGGATCCGGCAGCGGTACCGGGTGGCGCTGGTCGACGAGTTCCAGGACACCGACCCGCTGCAATGGGACATCCTGCGCCTGGCCTTCCACGGACACGCCACCCTCGTCCTGGTCGGTGACCCGAAACAGGCCATCTACGCCTTCCGCGGTGCGGAGGTGCTCAGTTACCTCGACGCCGTCGCCCTCGCCGAACAGCGCAGCGAACTCACCCGCAACTGGCGCAGCGACGCGGGTCTGCTGCGCGCCGTCGACCATCTGTGCGGCGGTGCGGAATTGGGCCACCCCGAGATCAGCGTCTACCCCGTCACGCCGACCCGGCCCGCGACCCGGCTGCACGGTCACCCCGAGGTGATCACGCCGTTGCGGCTGCGAGTGCTGCCGCGCACAGGGGCAGGGCCACGCAACCGGTCGGGGTTCCCCTCGGTCGGCAGGCAGCGGGCGAAGGTGGCCGACGACCTGGCCGCCGACATCGTGACCCTGCTCGAATCCGGGGCGATGATCGAGGCCAAACCCGAACGCGGCGCGGATCATTCGCTGACCGAGATCGGTGACGGGCGGGTGCGCAGGCCGATCGGGCCCGGCGATATCGCGGTCCTCGTGCGTACCCGCACCCAGATCGAGGTGGTGCGGGCCGCGCTGGACCGAGTCGGCGTCGCGTCCGTCCTGGCCGGTGGCACCAGCGTTTTCGCGACCGTGGCCGCCACCGATTGGCTGTGGGTGCTGCGGGCGCTGGAGCAGCCGCATCGCGGCGACCGGGTACGGCTGGCCGCGTGCACGCCGATCCTGGGCGTGACCGTCACCGAGATCGATGCAGGCGGAGCCGATCTCGTCGGCCGGGTCTCCACCCAGTTGCGGGAGGCGGCCCGGCTGTTCGGCCGCGCGGGCTTCGCCGCGGTCTTCGACAAGCTGGCCACCGAAACCGATCTCGCGCCGCGCCTGCTCGCGGTGGACAACGGCGAACGCGAACTGACCGACCTGCGCCATATCGCTCAGCTGCTCGACGAGGTCGCCCTCGCCGATGGGCTCGGCCTGACCGCGCTGACCCGCTGGCTGGCCGATCGGGTGCGCGACCCGGAGGCGGGCAGCATCAGCGGCCGCAGCAGGCGCCTCGACCGGGACGCGGCGGCCGTGCAGATCGCGACCGTGCACGCCAGCAAGGGCCTCGAATTCCCCATCGTCTACCTGCCTTTCGCCTGGGACAGCGCCAAGAACCCCTATCCGGCGACGCTGCTGTTCCACGACGACAACGGCACCCGCGTCCTCGATATCGGCGGCAAGGAGGCGCCCGGCTACAGCGAACGCCAGATGCGCTGTGAGGCCGAGGAATCGGGGGAGGAGCTGCGACTGCTGTATGTCGCGCTGACCCGCGCCATGTGCCAGGTCGTCGCCTGGTGGGCACCCGCGGTGACCACCGGCGCCGCGCCTCTGCACCGGATGATCCTCGGTAGACGGCCCGGGTCGGCCCAGGTGCCGCGGCGGGCGGAGATCCCCACGGATACCGCCGCGATGCAACGGATCTCCGAGTGGGCCGCACCCGCGTCCGAGGTGATCTCGGTGACCGCGGTCGACCGTCCCGAGGATGTCGCGCCACGGCGGGTCCGCACCGAACTGCCGACCGGTGAGCTGGCCGCGGCCGGTTTCACGCGAGTGCTCGACCAGCAGTGGCGACGGACCTCGTACTCCGCGCTCACGGCAGGCGCCCACGATATCGCCGGGGTCACCGAGGAAGAGCCGGAGGACGGCCCTGGTCCCGACGACGAACCGGCCGAAGCTCCCGTCGACGCCCCCACCGGCGGCACGGGCGCGCCCTCCCTGATGAATGCCCTGCCTTACGGCGCCGAGTTCGGCACGCTCGTGCACGGCGTCCTCGAAATGGTCGACACCTCGGCGCCCGACCTCGCCGCCGAGGTCCGCACCCGCTGCGTGGCAGCGGTCGAGCACACCATGGCCGAACTCGACGTCGACCTGCTGTCCACCGCGCTCCTCGAAGTCCTGCGCACCCCCGCCGATTTCGGCTCGCTCGCCGCGATCGCGACCCGTGATCGACTGTGCGAGCTGGAATTCGAACTCCCGCTCGGTGGCGGTGACACCCCCGGCGCCCGGTCGGCGGGAATGCACGCGATCGCCGACCTGCTCCGCACCCATCTGCTCGCCGACGACGTGCTGTCCGGCTACGCCGACCACCTGGCGGCGCTCCCGGACACCGTCCTGCGCGGCTACCTCACCGGCAGTATCGACGCCGTGCTGCGGGTACCCGACGCCGCGGGTGAGCACCGCTACCTCATCGTCGACTACAAGACGAACCGGCTCGGCACCGGTGATCTCACCGTCGAGCACTACCGGCGCGAGCACATGGTGACGGAGATGATCCGCTCCCACTATCCGCTACAGGCCCTGCTGTACGCGGTTGCGCTGCACCGCTATCTGCGGTGGCGGCTGCCCGGCTACGACCCGGCCCGCCACCTCGGCGGTGCCCGCTACCTGTTCGTGCGCGGCATGATCGGCGCGGCCACCCCGCCCGGCCACGGAATCTTCGACTGGCATCCTCCCGCCGAACTCGTTGTCGCACTGTCGGATCTGCTCGCAGAAGGGGCGCGATGACGTCTATCCAGGTGGCGCAGAGGGGAACTGGGCTCCTGCGTGTCTTCAACGAAGCCGGAGTGCTCTCCGCCGCCGATGTGCACGTCGCGGTGCGGCTGGGGCGGATGGGTCGTGAGGCCGACGAGGATGTGCTGTTCGCGGCCGCGCTGGCGGTTCGCGCGGTGCGGTCGGGGTCGGTGTGCCTGGAGCTGGCGCGGATGCGGGAGATCGGCATCGATGCCGACGAAACCCGCGACACCGCAACGGGAATCGACCCGGCGACACTACCGTGGCCGGACACCGATCGGGTGCTTGCCGCATTGCGGCGCAGTCCGCTGATCTGCGGTGGGCAAGCCGGGCCGTTGCGGCCGTTGCGGATTGTCGAAGCCGACGCCGAGGGTGGCGCGCTGCTCTACCTCGCCCGGTACTACCAGCAGGAGCAGACCCTGCGGCGGGTGCTCACCGAGCGCAGTGCCGATCACCCGTCGATCGACACCGAACTGGTGCGCGCGGAACTCGATCGGCTCTTCGCAGACCCCCTCGCTGAGGGCCCGGACCGACAGCGGTTGGCCGCCGCGCTCGCCGCTACCCACTGGACCACCGTCGTCGCGGGTGGCCCCGGCACCGGCAAGACCCACACGATCGCCCGGATCCTCGCCCTGCTCACCGCACACCGCCGCGCCACCCCGAAACTGCCCGCCCTGCGCATCGCGCTGGCCGCGCCGACCGGCAAGGCGGCCGCGCGACTCCAGGAAGCGGTGCGTGAGCAGGCCGCCGAGCTGGGTCTGCCCGAGCTGACCGCCGCGACCCTGCACCGCCTGCTCGGCTGGCAGCGCGGACGCACCACGCGGTTCCGGCACCACGAACACAACCGGCTGCCCTACGACGTCGTGGTGGTCGACGAGACGTCCATGGTGTCGCTGACGATGATGAGCCACCTGTTCTCCGCATTGCGGCCCGACACCCGGCTCGTCCTGGTGGGTGACCCGGACCAGCTCGCCTCCGTCGACGCGGGTGCGGTGCTGGCGGATCTGGTCGCCGGGCCGATCGGCGGCGCACCGAACCCGGCGCTGCGGGAGTTGCTGCAGTCCGATTCGACGTTCGGCGCGGAGCTTACAGAAGACGGCGCGGCTGAGTCGCCGCTCTGGACGGGCGCATCGGCGAATCTATCCGGGCCGCAAGCGGATACGGAATCGCTCACCGCGCTGGAGCAGCGCCGCCTGCGCGGTGGCATCGTGCGGCTGACGCGGGGCAGGCGCTTCGGCGGCCGGATCGCGGACCTGGCCGTCGCCGTGCGCGCGGGTGACGCGGATGCCGCGCTGGCGATCCTGCGGGCGGGCGGTGACGATGTCTCGCTGTGCGCGCCCGACGACACCGCCGCGGTGCGCGCGGACGTGACCACCGCGGCCCTCGCCGTCACCGAGGCCGCCAACGCCGGCGACGCGGTCGGCGCCCTCGCCGCGCTGGAATCGCATCGACTGCTGTGCGCCCACCGGCAGGGCCCGTTCGGTGTGGAGCGCTGGGACCGGATGGCCGCGGACTGGGCCGCGGCGGGCGGCGCGGGACCTGAAGGGCCGCAATCGGTCTGGTACCCGGGCCAGCCGCTGCTGGTCACCGCCAACGATCACGAGGCCCGCATCTACAACGGCGACACCGGGGTGATCGTGCGCCGCCCCGACGGTTCCCTGCGCGCGGCCCTGCAACGCGGCAGCGAACCGTATTTGGTGCACCCGACCCAGTTCCCCGCGGTGGTCACCGTGTTCGCGATGACCATCCACCGCAGCCAGGGCAGCCAGTACGACACCGTCTCGGTGGTTCTGCCCGAACCCGAATCCACGCTGCTGACCAGGGAATTGCTCTACACCGCCATCACCCGTGCCCGGGTCCACGTGCGCATCATCGGCACCGAGGAGTCGATCCGCGCCGCCATCGGACGGCGGGTGCTCCGGGCCAGCGGACTGTCCCGGAGCACCCCGCCGTCATAGCGGTCAGCGGGCGGAACTGCGCGAGAAGTTCCAGGACCACCAGTGGTCGTCGTCGAGGTCGGCGCGGATGGGCTCCTCGATCTCGGTGCGGAGCTCGGGCGGCAGCTGCGTCAGCGCGGGAATGATGTCGGGGGAGAGGTCGCTCAGATAGGCGGTGTCGAGGCGTTTGCCGTGCTCCCAGCGATCGATATTCCGTTCGGCGACAAGATGTTCCGGGTTGAGGATCGCCAGCGCGATGAGCGTGCCGAGCGCGGTGCCCACCGCGGCGCGTGGCACCCAGCTCCACCGCAACCGGGCGATCGCGACCAGGACGAGCACGTACACCACGCCCACCCACAGCTCACACACCTCCACCAGCAGTCGCAGCACCGTGAACCCGTAGGCCTGCTGATAGGTCCACATCCGCGCGAGCGCCGACCCGACGATCACCAGCGCCAGCACGCTCACCGCGCTCAGCAGAATCCGCAGCCAGCGCCGGTCGGCCGCCGTCTCGTGCGAGGACCAGCGCAGCACCGCCAGGATCACCGCCAGCGTCAGGATGCTCACCGCCGACAACTGCCAGAACCCACTGCGCGCGTACTCGGCGTAGGTCAGGCCGGCGGTCCGCTGGACGTAGTCGTTACCACCGAACAGCGCGACGAACTGGGCACCGACGAACACCCCGAACAGCACGGTCAACGCACCGACCGGCAGTACCCATTCACTCCGCGACCACAATCGCGCGGGCCGCGGTGACGCCGCCGCCGCGGCAGGCGGACCTGCGAGCAGATACAGCGCACCGAGCGCACCCACCGCGACCACGCCGAACAACAGAATCCACTGCCAGGCGGTCGCCGCGTCCACGGTGGGCACCAACCCGCTCAGCAAGTCGGCGAACGTCGCGTCCGCCCCACCCAGCAACGGCACGAACACCACCAGCAACGCCACCGTCGCCGCGACCGACACCCCGTACCGCCGCACACTCGACAGCTCCGCGGGCCGCGCCTCCCGCAACCCCGAAAACGCCCACGGCACAGCACCGAACGAGGCGAACGGCACCGCGGCCATGTCGTGCACGATGCCCCGCGACGTCCGCCGTCCCAGCACCGCCAGCGAACCCGCGACACACGCCGCCAGCACACACAGCGCGAACAACCACCCGGCGGCGCGGACGGTGCCGACCCCGAGCAGTACGAGCGCGGCGATGGTCCACCACAGGCGATCGCGAGCGGTGACGGGCTCGGCGCTCAGCGCATTGCCACCGTCGGTGGCGTCGTCCGCGGGCGAAGAGCTGCCCGGCGCCGCGGCAGTCGAATCCTTGTCGCCCCCTGTGGGCTGATCAGTGCCGGCCGCGGGCAGTTGGGCTGACGCGTGGCCTTCGCCCGTGCTCGGGACACAGTCCGCGTCGACATCGGCTGACCCCTCGACAGCCGATGTCGCCGCGGCATCCTGAGTGTCGTCGGCGGGATTCTGCGCCGCGGCCTGCACTTCCGCAATGGCCGCACCTGTTGTCCCGGTCGTCACGGCTGTCTGCGCGTCGCTGTCGGGTGCTGTCGGTTCAACAGCAGATGAGTCCGTTGCATCGGTCGCCGCGAGGGCGGGCGTACCTGCCGCTGTGCTGTCGGCTGACTGCGAGTTCCCCGTGGCGGCAGCCGGTTCCGCTGCATTGCCGCTGACGGTGTCGCGGGAGCGGGCGCGGTAGTCGACGACGCACAGGGCGCCGGCGATGACGCCGCCGGCCAGGAGCCAGCCGATGCCGGGGCGGTCGACCGGAATCACTGTCGCGCCGACGATTCCGGCCACGGCGGCAGCGGGGAGGACACCGGCCGGTCGGGCGACACACTGCCAGCGCTGTGGGGCCGGGGGTGGTGGCGGAGGTAGTGGGGGCATGGGGCGTACCGGGGACATCGTGGCGGCGGCCTGCCAGCCCGCGGTCCACGGCTGTGGTGTGTCGGTACTGCTCTGTCCCGCAGGCGACATCGTGCCGGGGGTGGGCTTCTCGGTAACGGTGACTGCTGGTTCCGGTCCGTCGGGTGTTCGCGGGGTGGCGGGCTTTTCGGTCATGATGTCCCCTCACATGGGTGTGCTGGATCGTCCCGGGACCTGAGGTCCGGGAGGGTGTGTCGGGAGTGGTCGGGTCAGTCGGTGGGCAGGACGACGCGGATGCGGGAGCCGGGGTCGGCGACGGCGATGGTGCCGCCGTGCAGGTCGATCACCCAGCGGGCGATGGCGAGGCCGAGGCCGGTGCCGCCGCCGTCGGTGCGGCCGCCCCGGGTGAAGCGGTCGAAGACGGTGGCGCGGTCGGCTTCCGGGATGCCGGGACCGTCGTCGGAAATCTCCAGCACGGTCGCCCCCGGCGCGGTGTGCGCCCAGACCCGGACCTCGCCGCCCGCCGGGCCGTGCCTGGCGGCATTGTCGAGCAGGTTGAACAGCACCTGGTGCAGCCGGGCCCGGTCGGCGTGCACGGTGGCGTCGGCCGGTTCGATCGAGGTGGTGAAGCGGACACCGCGACCGAGCGCGGCCGTCATCACCTCGGCCTCGGCGATCACCTCCGCCAACAGCGGTGCGAGCGGCAGTTCTTCCCGGTCCAGCGTGAACGCGCCCGCCTCGATGCTGGACAGATCGAGCAGCTCGGACACGAGCAGGCCGAGCCGTTCGGTCTGCGCCAGCGCGGTGCGCAGTGTCGCCGGATCGGGTTCGCTGATCCCGTCGACGATGTTCTCCAGCACCGCGTGCAGCGCTGTCACCGGCGTGCGCAGTTCGTGGGAGACATTGGCGATGAGGTCGCGGCGCTGCCGATCGGCCGCGGCCAGATCCGCCGCCATCTGGTTGAACGCGGTCGCCAGCTGACCCACCTCGTCACGGGAACTGGCCCTGACCCGGAAGCTGTAGTCGCCGTGCGCCATTCGCCGCGCGGCCGCGGTCATCTCGCGCAGCGGCCGGGTGATGCCGTGCGCGAGGAACTGCGAGGTGATCAGCGCGATGATCATCGCGGTGAGCGTGGTGAACGTCGGCAGCCAGCCGATCCGCAACCAGAAGTAGGCGAACGCCACCGCACCGGAACAGACCATGAGCACGGCCAGCTTCAGCTTGATCGAGCGCAGCGGGTCCAGCGGTCGCGGCATCCGGTCGGCGACCCGATCGAGAAACCTGCGCGGCGCCTCGCCCGCCACCTCGCTCATCGCGCGTCCAAGGCGTAGCCGACACCGTGCACGGTGCGGATCAGATCGGCGCCGAGTTTGCGGCGCAACGCCTTGATGTGACTGTCGACCGCGCGGGTGCCCGAGGCGTCCGACCAATCCCAGATGTCCTCGAGCAGCCGCTCCCTGGCCAGCACCGCCCGCGGCCGTTGCGCGAGACGGGTGAGTAGATCGAACTCCAGCGGGGTCAGCCTGGCCTCGGTGGCGCCGCGCCAGACGCGCCGCTCGTCGAGGTCGATGCGCAGATCACCGACGACGATCGCACTGTCACCGCGCTCGGCGGCCCGCTCGACCCGCCGCAGCAGGGCGTGCACCCGGGCGGCGAGCACCCGCATCGAGAACGGTTTCGTCAGGTAGTCGTCGGCGCCGACACCGAGCCCGATCAACTGGTCGGTCTCGTCGGTGCGTGCGGTCAGCATGAGCACCGGGACATGCCGGTCGGCCTGGATGCGCCGGCACACCTCGAGCCCGTCGAACCCGGGCAGCATCACATCGAGCACCACCAGATCGGGTTCCCCCGCGGCGGCCGCTGCCACCGCACCCGGACCGTCGTGCGCCAGGTCGACCGCGAACCCCTCGGCCCGCAACCGCGCCGCGACCGACTCGGCGATCGTCACCTCGTCGTCGACGACGAGGATCCGCCGCGCGGGCTGTCCTGACCCGCCCCCACTGAATTCCATGGTCAGACCCTAGCGAGCGGGTGTGGAGGGTTGCGTCGCCAATTGTGGAGATTCTGTGTGCAGCGCGCTAGGCGGCATGCAGCATGGCGGGCATGGAGCGGTAGCTGTTCAGGTTCACCAGGCCGCGCGGGATCGGTGGGCCGTCCAGGTGGAGGTCGGGGTACCGCTCGAAGAGGGCTCGCAGCGCGATGGTGCCTTCCATCCGGGCGAGGCTGGATCCCAGGCAGCTGTGCACCCCGCCGCTGAACGAGAGATGTTCCGCGGCATTGGGTCTGGTCACATCGAATCGTTCGGGCTCGGCGAAGACGGTGGGGTCCTTGTTGGCGCCCGCCAGCAACAGCAGGACAAAGGAACCGTATTCGACGTGCTGATCGGCGATGTCGATGTCGGAGCTCGCGATGCGGCCCGTGATCCGGATGGGACCGTCGTAGCGCAGGATCTCCTCGACCGCGCCCGGCCACAGCTCCGGCCGCTCCATCAGCATTTCCAGCTGGTCCGGATGTCGTGTCAGCAGGGCGATTCCGTTGCCGAGCATGTTCACCGTCGTCAGGAATCCGGCGTCGAGCAGCAGGGCCGCGTTGGCGACCTGTTCGCGGTGGGTGAGCTCGCCACCGGTCACCAGCGTGCTGAGCACGTCGTCGCCCGGGTCCTCGGTGCGCTGGGCGATCTGCTCGTCGAAATACGCCTGCCCCTCGGCCATGTCCTCGACGGCGCGGCGGAAAGTGGCCCAGGTCAGGCCTCGGTCGAGCAGCGGCGCACCGGTGTCGCCCCACCGCAGCAGGGTGGAATGCATGTCGTCGGGCAACCCGAGCAACTCGGCGATGATCGCGATGGGCAACCGCTCGCAGAACTCGTCGATCAGATCCGGTCGCGGCGTCGATTTCATGCTGTCGAGCAGGTCATCGGTCACTTCGACAACCCGCTCCCTGAGCTTGGCGATCGCCTTCGGCGCGAAGGCCTGTCCGACCAAGCGGCGGTAGACGGTGTGTTCCGGCGGATCGGTCACCAGCATCGAGGGCGGTTCGGCGAGGTTGGGAAGTTCCAGATCCGTCTTGGTCAACACCCAGCGCATCAGCTGCGGCAGGGCTTGATTATTGGGCGTGACCACGCCGAAGCGACGGTCCCGCAGGATGAGCTTGCAAATTTCGTGGTCCGCGGTCACGCGCACCTTCGAGACGGTGGGCATCCGGCCCAGCTGCCGGATCTCCTCGATGGAACGCGGCGCGCCGCGCCCGCGATCCGGTCCGGCCAGGATCTGCGCGAGGGGATCGCCGCGCCGCAACGCCATCAGGAGATAGGTCCGAGTCATGCGATGGACAATCAGCCACCGAAACCATGCGCGCGTCAACATCGTCGTCACCTCCCACGCAAGATCTCCCCATGGTAGAGCGCCTCAGGCACGGTTGGCTAATTCTCGGCTAGCCTGAATCGGCAAGCCTTCAGCTCAGGTGAGGTGCACCATGGACAGGCGCGGATTCATCAAAGGTGTCGGCCTGGCGGCGACGATGCTGACCACGGGCACGTCCACGGGCACGTCCGCGGCGTGGGCGCAAGACTACGGCCTCGGCCCCCATGCCTTGGTGTACCGCGCACTGGTGCCGGAGATCTTCGCGCCGCTGCCGGATCCGGCCGACCATGTGCCCGCGATCGTCATCGGATCGGGATTCGGGGCGTCGATCGCCGCGCTGCGCCTGGCCCAGTCCGGGACCGAGGTCGCCGTGCTCGAGCGCGGGTCGCGCTGGCCGAATGATCTCTGGCGTGACATCTTCGCCGTCGATACGTTTCCGGACGGCCGTGGCTTCTGGCAGCGCACCGCCTTCACCGCCGTGACCGGGAGGCCCATCGCGCTCGATCCGTTCGGCGGGGTCCTCGACATCACCGATTACCCGGGCATCGACGTGTGGCGCGGTGCGTGTGTCGGCGGCGGCTCGGTGGTGTTCACCGGAGTGATGGTCGAACCGGAGCAGCGGTTCTTCGACCAGGTGTTCGGTGGTGTGGTCGACTACCGCGAGATGCGCGATGTCTACTACCCCAGGGTCCGGGAGACCTTGCGGCCGAGCCCGATACCCGACGATATCTACCACTCCATCGCGTTCGCGCACGCGCGAGCCTGGGACGGGCAGGTCCGCACGGCGGGCTATACGCCGCAGCGCATCGATGGCATGTGGAATTGGCACATCCTCCGCGACGAGCTGGCCGGAAGGTCGTTGCCGTCGGCGACGGTCGGCTTTTCGAACCTCGGCAATTCCAACGGCGCGAAGTTCGATCTCAACCAGAACTACTTGCGCTACGCCGAGGCCACCGGTCGTGCCCGGATCTACCCCGGACACCGGGTGGACGCCATCGCGCACCAACCGGGCGGGCCGGGTCGTTATGTCGTCAGCGTGACCAAACTGGCACCTACCGGCGAGGTGCTCCGAACCCGGACGCTGACCTGCGACAAGCTGTTTCTCGGTGCGGGCTCGATCGGCACCTCCGAGCTGCTGGTGCGCGCGCGGGACACCGGCGCGCTGCCGAACCTGAACGAGCACATCGGCGAGGGCTGGGGCAGCAACGGCGATGTCGGCTTGGCCCGGCCCCTGACCTCACTCGAGGTGGGCACCCAAGGCGCGCCGTCCACGAGCCGGATTCTGGACGAGGCGGGCGCACCGGTGTCGCTGGAGAGCTGGTTCATCCCCGGCGCGCTGCCGTTCGACGTCGGCACGCTCGCATCGCTGGGCATGGTGCTCGACGACACCCGCGGCCGGTTCGTCTACAACCCGGCCGATGGCCGGGTGAACCTGCAGTGGCCGCCCAACGGCCAGGCCGGCTACCTCGCGCGAGCGCAGGAAGTCAACGACAAGATCGCCGCGGCCTGCCACTGCGTGCCCATCGGCCCGCCGGTCGCGAGCGGGGACGCCTCGTTCACCTCACATCCGCTGGGTGGCGCGGTGATCGGACGCGCGACAGACGGATACGGCCGGGTAGTCGGCTATCGGGGCCTGTACGTCATGGACGGGGCGGCGGTGCCCGGTAGCACCGGAACGGTGAACCCGTCGTTGACGATCAGCGCGCTGGCTGAGCGCAATATCGAGCAGATCATTGGTTCGGGGGAGTAAAAGCGACCGTGAGTGTTGCAGATGCACCCTGCAATTGGGCGTCGAAGTAATTGCAGTGGGGTATCGAAGTCGCGCTGCATATCGCTTTCGTAAATTTATTCATTACTTCGCGGTCAGGATCGTCGGTCCGGGGTACACGGCGGCCGATCAGTCGGCTTACACTGGCGCGGTGGGTTCTGGAGGCCGCTGATGACCACTGCGCGACAACAGTTTCCGTCAGACCGGGGTAATCGGCCGGTGCCATTGTCGGCGGGGCAGCGGGGGCTGTGGCTGGCGCAACAATGGAGCCCGGACGTGCCGATATGCGAGGCGCAGTATCTCGAGTTCCATGGGGATCTGGATCTCGAGATACTGCGTACGGTGTCGATTCAAACGGGTTACGAATTTCAATCGGGTTATTTGCGGCTGGTGGAGGTCGACGGAGAGCCGTATCAGTTGTTCGACCCGGCATTGGCGTCGCGGGGGCCGCTCATCGATCTGCGTGGGGAACCGGATCCCATGGCGGCGGCCTTGCAGTGGATGCGCCGGGAGTACACCACACCGTTGGATATGACCAGGGACCGGTTGGTCGCCTGGGTGGTCGTGCAGGTCGGGGATCGGCATTTCCTCTGGTACCTCAGGGTTCACCACGTCGCCGTGGATGGTTACGCCGCGATGACGATCGTGAACCGGGTCGCGGCGCTGTATACCGCGGCGGTGGAAGGCCGGACAGCCGAGCCGAATCGGGCGGCGGACCTGCGCACTCTCTACGAGGCCGACCACAGTTACCGGGAGTCGACGCGGTTCACCAGCGACCAGGCCTATTGGGTGGACAGACTCGCCGATGTCGAGCTCGAGTCCAGCCTGGCCGTCGGGTCCGCCCCCGCGAGCGCGGACAGTGTGGTCGCGAAAGCCGAACTGCCCACCGTGACGGTGGGACGGATCGGTCATTCCGCGGCACTGCTGGAGGCGACCCCGGCCGCGGTGGTGATCGCGGCATTCGGGACCTATCTGGCCCGGATGACCGGCCGGGACGAGGTCGTGGTCAATATTCCCGTTTCGGGGCGCACCACCGCGGTATTGCGGCGGTCCGGGGGAGTGTTCGTCAACGTTGTGCCGCTTCCGATCGTGCTCGGCCCTGGGGACACGGTCGCGTCGCTGGTGCGGCGGGTGCAGGCCGACCTGATAGGGGCTTTGCGGCATCAGCGCTGCGGCCTGGCCGACATTCGCGCCGCCGCGGGGAGCAACGGGCAGCGGCGTTTCGCCGGCCCGGTGGTGAACGTGATGTTCTTCCCCCAGGAACTCCGGCTCGGGTCGATGACCGCGGAATTCCACATACTCAGCTCAGGCCCGGTCGACGATTTGCTGGTCGACGTGTATCAGACCGGAGACCCGCCGGAGACGATCCTCCACTTCCTGGCCAACCCCAACCGCTACACCGAGCCGGAACTCTCTGCGCATCACACCGGATTCACGGAGTTCCTCGACGCGTTCGCGGACGCCGCGCCGGACACTGCCCTCGGGCAGGTGCATTCCGAGAGCGCGCGCCACGGCGCCGGGATACGGCGCCGACGCGAGGATCTGGCGTACTGGCGAGCCACGCTCGCAGATCTTCCCCTGGAACTTCGGCTGCCGACCGACAGGCCGCGGCCTGCTGTGCTGTCCACGCGGTCAGCCACTGTCGACTATCCGGTCGATGCCGGGTTGCTGCTGACGCTGGAAAGGTTTGCGCGGCACTATCGTTCGTTGCTGCCCATGGTGATTCAGGGCACGCTGGCGGTGCTGCTCGCCCGGTTGAGCGGTACGACCGATATTCCGATCGGCATGCCGGTCGCCGAGCGTGGCGGAGCCGTGCTGGTTTTGCGGACCGAGATCGATCTCGATGAATCGTTCGCCGATCTGCTCGGCCGGGTCGGACAGGTCGATCTGGATGCCTTGGAGCATGCCGATGTCCCGTTCGAACAACTGGTGGACGACATCGCTCCGCAGCGGTCGCAGTCCCGGCATTCCGCGTTCCAGGTGCTGTTGGCATTCCAGAATCCGGATCGGGAGGAGTTGCCCGATGAGGTGACTCCACTCGATCTGCGAATTGTGCTGTCGGACAACCACGATGGTGGCGGGACGGCGGTAGCGATCAGCTACGCCACGGATCTGTTCGACCAGGCGACGATCGATTCTCTGATGCGCCGGTGGATTCGGATACTCGAGTCGGTGACCACCGATCCGACGGTGCCGGTCGGGATGATCGAAGTCCTCGAGCCCGCCGAGCGAGCAGATCTGTTGTCACGCTCCGGTGCACCGACCGCGCCGCCGACCACGCTGGCCGACTTGCTGGCCACGGCCGTTGCGCATGATCCCGAGGCCGCGGCCATCGTCTTCGATGGGCAGCGGCTGAGCTATGCGGAGCTGGACGCGCGTTCGAATCGATGGGCCCGGCTGCTGATCCAGCGTGGTATCGGCCCCGAGGATGTTGTCGCCATCGGTATGCCGCGTTCCCCTGAATCCGTGCTCGCGGTGTGGGCTGTCGCGAAATCGGGAGCAGCGTTCCTGCCGATCGATCCGACCCACCCCGGTGAACGCATCACGCACATGCTGGCCGATTCGAAAACCGCGATCGGCCTGACGGTTTCGTCGGTGCGAACTCGGCTGCCCGGCACCATCACCTGGTTGACACCGGAGGATCTCGACGAGGGTGAGAACCTTCCCGTCGCCGGCGGTGACCGGGTGCGCCCGCTGCGTGTCGACGATATCGCCTATGTCATCTACACCTCCGGCTCGACCGGGCTGCCCAAAGGTGTCTCGGTCACCCATCGCGGACTCGGCAACTGCGCCATCGAGCACCGGAATGCGATGCGCATCGAATCCGATTCCCGTACTTTGCATGTGGCCTCGCCGAGCTTCGATGTGTCGGTACTGGAATTGCTGCTGGCTTTGTGTGCCGGCGCGACGATGGTCATCGCACCCCACGATGTCTACGGCGGCGACGAACTCGCCGCACTGCTCGATCGTGAACAGGTCACCCACGTCCTCATCACACCCACGGCATTGTTCACCATCGACCACACCCGCTGGCCGCTACCGGATTTGCGGTATCTGCTGGTCGGTGGCGAGAACTACGGCAGCGAACTGGTCCAGCGCTGGAATGGAAGCCGTAGCGTGTTCAACGAGTACGGGCCCACCGAGACCACTATTGCCGCGACGATGTCCGCACCGTTGGTGGCGGGCGAGCTGGTCACGATCGGCGGCCCGATTCGCGGTGTCTCGCAATGGGTGCTGGGTCAGCGGTTGCAACCGGTACCGGTCGGTGTGGCGGGCGAACTGTATGTCGCGGGACCGCTGCTGGCCCGCGGATACCACCGCCGCGCCGATTTGACCGCTGAGCGTTTCGTCGCGTGCCCGTGGATACCTGGTGAACGGATGTACCGGACCGGTGATGTGGTCCGGTGGACGGCCGATGGGACGATTCAGCATCTGGGCCGATCCGATTTCCAGGTGAAGATTCGTGGTCTGCGGATCGAGCTCGGCGAGATCGATGCCACGCTCGCTGCCCACGAGACGGTCGACTTCGCCACGACCATCGGCCATCACAGCGAGTCCGGCGCCACCTCGCTGGTGTCGTATGTCGTTGCCGCGCCGGGGCGTTCGATCGATACGAAGGCCCTCGCCGAGTACCTCGTCAGCCGGTTGCCGTCCTATATGGTTCCGGCGTCGATCATGGTGCTGGAGCGGATTCCGTTGACGCCGGTGGGCAAACTGGACCGAAAGGCATTGCCGGATCCGGTATTCACCGACCGCAAGCCGTTCCGGGCGCCCGAGACACCGATCGAACGCATGATCGCCGAAGCTTTCGCCGACGTGTTGAGAATCGACGCGGTCGGCCTCGACGATTCGTTCTTCGCCCTCGGTGGTGACAGCGTGGTCGCGACCAGGGTGGCAGCGCGACTCGGGGCCACACTGGATACCGAGATTCCGGTGCGGGTGTTGTTCGAGGCCCCCACGGTAGCCACGCTCGCGGCCCAGATAGCGCAGTATTCCGGCACCGGGCGACGACGCCCACCGCTGATCGCCGGGCCGCGCCCCGATCTCGTGCCCTTGGCTCCGGCCCAACAGCGGATGTGGTTCTTCAACCAGTACGACACCAGTTCGGGTGCCTACAATGTGCCGATCGCCATCCGGCTGCGTGGCGAGCTGAACGTCGACGCCCTGCGCTCGGCCATGGTCGACGTGCTGCGCAGGCACGAGTCTTTGCGGACGCGGTACCCGGACCACGACGGAACACTGATCCAGCTGATCGAACCCGCCGACGAGGTGGAGCCCGAGCTGGCACTGGTCTCGGTGTCGTCGAGCGAACTCGACGCGGCGATCACCGAATTCGTGGCCGCAGGCTTCGACGTCAGCGTTCGGGTGCCGGTCCGTGCCCGATTGTTCCGTGCCGCCGGCAGCGAGGAGCCCGTCTACGTCTTGGCTGTCGTGGTGCACCACATCGCCGCGGACGGTTTCTCCATGACACCGCTGGCCCGCGACGTGACGACCGCTTACACCACCCGGATCCGCGGCGAAATCCCTTCGTGGACACCGCTGTCTGTCCAGTACGCGGACTACGCGCTGTGGCAGCGAGCGGTCCTCGGTTCGCCCGACGATCCGGAATCGCTGTCCGCCCGGCAGATCCGATATTGGACGGCGATGCTGGACGGAGTCGCCGAGGAACTTCGTCTACCGGCTGACCGGCCGCGGCCGGCGGTGGCCTCCCATCGGGGCGCCACCATCGGCTACACGGTCGATGCCGAGGTGATCCAGGCATTGGAAACGCTCGCGCGGCAACACAATGCCTCCCTGTTCATGGTGATCCACGGCACGCTGGCGGTGCTGCTCGCCCGGTTGAGCGGCACCACCGATATTCCGATCGGCACACCGGTCGCCGGACGCGGCGCGGCCGAACTCGACGACGTGATCGGCATGTTCGTCAACACCCTGGTCTTGCGGACCGAGATCGATCTCGATGAATCGTTCACCGACCTGCTCGACCGGATCAGGCAGACCGATCTGGATGCCTTCGGACACGCCGACGTTCCCTTCGAACAGCTGGTGGATCGACTCGCTCCGCACCGCTCCCCGTCCCGGCACCCACTGTTCCAGGTCATGCTGGCATTCCAGAATCTGGAACAGGTGCGGCTGAACTTGCCCGGTCTCGACGTTGCGGTGCTCGACCTGCCCAACGAAGTGTCGCGCTTCGACCTGCAGCTGGTGCTGTCGGACAACCACGTCGGCGGCGAGATGGCTGTGGCGGTCACCTACGCCACGGATCTGTTCGACCCCGGCACGATCGATGCTCTGATGCAGCGGTGGATCCGGATACTCGAGTCGGTGGCCACCGATCCGACGGTGTCGGTGGGGGCCGTCGAGATACTGGACTCCGCCGAGCGAGCCGATCTGCTGGCACATTCCGGTGCGCCCATGACAACGCCAACCACGTTGGCCGACTTGCTGACCGCGGCTGCCGCACGGGATCCCGACGCCATCGCGATCGTGTTCGAGGGGCAGCAGCTCAGCTATCAAGAGCTGGACGAGCGTTCGAACAGATGGGCCCGGCTGCTGATTCGACGTGGTGTCGGTCCGGAGGATGTCGTCGCGATCGGGATGCCCCGTTCGACCGATTCCGTGCTCGCGGTGTGGGCTGTCGCCAAGTCGGGCGCCGCGTTCCTGCCGATCGACCCGACCCACCCCGGCGAACGCATCACGCACATGACGGCCGATTCGACAACCACGATTGGTCTCACGGTAGCCGCGGTGCGCGCGCAATTGCCCGACGATATCGAGTGGTTGACACCGGAGGATCTCGACGAGGGGGAGAACCGTCCGGTGCCCGACAGTGACCGGGTGCGCCCGCTGCGTGTCGACGATATCGCCTACGTCATCTACACGTCCGGGTCGACCGGGCTACCCAAAGGTGTCGCGGTCACCCATCGCGGACTCGGCAACTGCGCGGCCGAGCACCAGATCGCCCTGCACATCGAATCCGATTCCCGGACTTTATATCTGGCGTCGCCCAGCTTCGATGTATCGGTACTGGAACTGTTGCTGGCGACGTGCGCGGGCGCGACCATGGTCATCGCACCCAGCGATGTCTACGGCGGCGACGAACTCGCCGAACTCCTCGACCACGAACACGTCACCCACGTCCTCATCACGCCCACCGCACTGTCCACCATCGACCACACCCGGTGGCCACTGCCGGATTGGGGACACCTGGCAGTCGGTGGCGAGGACTACGGCACCGAGCTGGTCGAGCGGTGGGGCGGCACCCGCGACATGGTGAACGAATATGGTCCGACCGAGGCCACGATCACGACCAACCAGAGCGCGCCGTTGGTGGCGGGGGAGCTGGTCACGATCGGTAGCCCGATTCGCGGGGTGTCGGAATGGGTGCTGGATCAGCGGCTGCAGCCGGTGCCGGTCGGGGTGGCGGGTGAACTGTATGTCGCGGGGCCGCTGCTGGCGCGTGGATACCATCGCCGGGCGGCGCTGACGGCCGAGCGTTTCGTCGCGTGCCCCTGGATGCATGGTGACCGCATGTATCGCACCGGTGATGTGGTCCGGTGGACGGCCGATGGGACGATTCAGCATCTGGGCCGATCCGATTTCCAGGTGAAGATTCGTGGTCTGCGGATCGAGCTCGGTGAGATCGATACGATGCTCGCTGCGCACGAGACGGTCGGTTTCGCCACGACCATCGGTCATCACCGCGAGTCCGGGGCGGTATCGCTGGTGTCGTATGTCGCTGCCGCACCCGGTCGTTCGGTGGATACGACGACGCTCATCGAGTACCTCGACGGCCGGTTGCCGTCCTATATGGTTCCGGCTTCGATCATGGTGCTGGAGCGGATTCCGTTGACGCCGGTGGGCAAGCTGGACCGTAAAGCATTGCCGGATCCGGTATTCGCCGATCACACACCGTTCCGGGCGCCCGAGACACCGATCGAACGCGCGATCGCCGAAGCTTTCGCCGACGTAGTGGGTATCGACGCGGTCGGTCTCGATGATTCGTTCTTCGCCCTCGGCGGCGACAGCATCATGTCGATCCAGGTGGTCAGCCGAGCCAGGACGGCGGGCGTGGTGTTCTCCGCACGCGACGTCTTCGAGCGCAAAACGGTCGCCGGACTGGCCGCGATCGCCGTCCGCGACAACACCGCGGTGACCGGCCTTCCGGCGGAACTGCCCGGCGGGGGTGTCGGGCCGATGCCGCTGACGCCGAGCATGCGATCGCTGATCGAGCGGGCGGAGTCGGGGTTCGACCGCCTCTCGCAGGGAGTAGTGCTGGATCTGCCGGTGGGGATCGACCGGCCGCGGCTGGCGGACGCGGTGCAGGCCGTCCTCGATCGGCACGACATGCTGCGCGCGCGGCTGGGCGCGGCCGGCGGCGGGAGCTGGACGTGGGAGGTGCTGCCGGTCGGGGCGATTCGGGCCGACGATGTCGTCCATCGGGTGGCGATGGCGGGAAGGCCGGGAAGCGTCGAGTTCCGTGCGTCGGCGTCGGCGGAGCTGGATGCCGCCGCGGACCGGCTCGATCCGGGCGCCGGGACCGTCCTGCAGGTGGTCTGGTTCGATCCGCCCGACGCCGGGGAACCCGGCAGAGTACTTGTGCTGGTGCATCATTCGGTGATCGACCGGGTTTCCTGGCGCGTGCTTGTGGGGGACCTCGCGGCTTCGTCGGCACGGATGGCCTCCGGCGAGCTACCTGACCTGGCCCCGGTCGGGACATCGATGCGCAGGTGGGCGCACGGGCTGGTCGAGGCAGCCCGACGTCCGGAGCGGGTCGCCGAACTCGAACTGTGGCAAGCGATGACAGCCGGGGAAGATCCGGTGATCGGGTCCCGGCCTCTCGACCCCGCGATCGACGTGGCTGCCACCACCCGCACGGTCGAAGTCGAAGTCTCTGCCGAGGTGACCGAGGCGCTGCTGACCGCGGTGCCCGCGGCATTCCACGGCAGCGTGGACGACGGACTGCTGGCCGCACTGGCGATAGCGGTGACGACGTGGCGGCGCGAGCGTGCGACGGCAGCCTCCGGCGACCCGCGCACGGATGTGGTGATCGGTCTCGAAGGGCGCGGCCGCGAGGAAGACGCCGTCCCCGGCTCGGATCTGAGCCGGACGGTCGGCCGGTTCTCGACGAGTTACCCGATGCGCCTGGATCTTTCGGGCATCGATCTCGACGACGCGGGTGCCGGTGGCCCGGCACTGGGCGCGGCGGTCAAGTCCGTCAAGGAGCAGCTGCTGGCGGTCCCGGATCATGGAATCGGCTACGGCTTGTTGCGGTACCTCGACGACGAGACCGGACCGATACTCGCGACTCTGCCGACGCCGCAGATCAGGTTCGACTATGTCTCCGAAACAACGCCGTCGGCCGGAGGGATGCCGATGGACGATCTCACCGGTGCACAGAATCCGGCTACGCCGGTGTCGACGGCGCTCGACATCCACGCCGCCACCGTCGACAGCGAGGGCGGGCCACGGTTGCGGGCGGTCTGGTCGTATCCCGCGGGGGTGCTCACCGCCGACGAGGTGCGCGAGGTGGCGGAATCGTGGTCCCGGGTACTGACCGCGCTGGCGACACACATCCACCGCGCCGGGACCGGCGGCCGCACGCCGTCGGATCTCGAGGTGGTCAGGCTCGGGCAGTCCGAGATCGAGCGACTCGAAGCAGGCTATCCGGCAGTGCGCGACGTCTGGCCGTTGACTCCGCTTCAGGAGGGTTTGCTGTTCCATACGCTGGTATCCGAGGATTCGATGGACGCCTACCTGGTGCAGTTGGTCCTCGAGTTGCGCGGTCAGGTCGATCCGGAGCGGCTGCGCCGAGCCGGGCGGGTACTGCTCGACCGGCATCCGAATCTGCGCAGCGCCTTCGTCGCCGACACCGCCGCGGGACCGGTGCAGGTGGTCGATGACGACGCCGAGGCCCCCTGGTCGGAGGTCGACCTGTCCGGGCTCGACGACGAGGCACGCGGTCGGGAGTGGGATCGGCTGATGGCCGCGGACCGGGCGACCCGCTTCGACCCGGCTCGCGCCCCGCTGCTGCGCTGGATGCTGGTCACCACGGGGCCGCAGCGCTACCGGCTGGTGCTGACCAATCACCATCTGCTGCTGGACGGCTGGTCGACGCCGTTGCTCCTCAAGGAGTTCCTGATCCTCTATGCCACCGACGGTGACCCCGCGATACTGCCGGATGTCCGTCCCTATCGGGACTTCCTGGCGTGGATCGCCGGGCGGGACCCGGCCGCCTCGCTCGCCGCCTGGACGCGCGCGTTCGACGGCACCGACGGACCGACCCTGGTGGCCCCGGCCGACCCCGGCCGCCGATACACCGGATTGCGTGCGGTGCTCGGCGAACTGACCGAGGAACAGACCGCGGCGCTGACCGACCTCGCGCGGGCCCGTGGCATCACCGTCAACACCGTGATCCAGATGACATGGGCGATCGTGCTGGGCGCGTTGACCTCCCGCGACGATGTGACCTTCGGCGCCACGGTATCCGGACGACCCGCACAGGTCGCGGGCATCGAATCCATGATCGGGCTGTTCATCAACACCCTGCCGGTGCGCGTGCGGCTCGACCCCGCCGAGAGCGTGGGGCAGCTGCTCGACCGGATCCAGGCCGAGCAGGCCGCCTTGCTCGAGCACCACTACGTCGGCCTGACCGACATCGAGCGGGTGGCCGGGCCGGGGACGGTATTCGACACGATCACGGTGTTCGAATCCTTCCCGATCGATCGTGGTGGGCTGACCGCGGACACCGATATCGCCGGCATGCGGCTGGTCGACGTGACCGGCACAGACGGCGCGCACTATCCACTGGGCATTGTCGCGCGCATCGACAACACGCGACTACACCTGGAACTCAAGTACCTGCCCGAACTCTTCGACCTGGACACGATGGCGGCGACCCTGCAGCGGGTTCTGCACGTGATCGGCGCCGCCGTCGCCGACCCGGATCTGCCGCTGGCCCGGCTGGATCTGCTCGCCCCGGCAGACCGCCGGGAGCTGGCGCCGGTGTCGGGTGCTCCGGCGCTGCCGGAGCAGGTGTTGCCGGAGTTGCTGGCGGCAGCGGTGCAGCGGGATCCGGGGGCGGTCGCCGTGGTCTGCGGGGATCGGCGGTGGACCTACGGCGAGCTGGACGCGGAGTCGAATCGGCTGGCTCGCGTGTTGATCGGTCAGGGGGTGGGGCCGGAGGCGAGTGTCGCGGTGGGATTGCCGCGATCGGTCGAAGCGGTTCTGGCGGTATGGGCGGTGGTCAAGTCGGGGGCAGCGTTCGTACCGGTGGATCCGCAGTACCCGGCAGGCCGGGTCGAGCACATGCTCTCCGATTCGGGTGTGGTGGTGGGAATCACCCTGTCGGAGTGGTGTGCTCGGCTGCCCGGGCAGGTGCGGTGGCTGGTTCTCGACGAGCCGGCGTTCGCCGCGGAGGTCGCGGAGGTGCCCGCGGGGCAGGTGACCGATACGGAGCGAACATCGCCGGTGCGGGCAGGCACTGCGGCGTACGTGATCTACACATCCGGCTCGACAGGTGTGCCGAAGGGGGTGATGGTGTCGCATCGAGGTGTGGCGAATCTGGTGGCCGAACAATGTGCGCGATTCGGCATCGGGCCGAGTGCCCGGGTGTTGCATTTCGCGTCACCCAGTTTCGATGTGGCGGTGCTGGAACAGCTCTGGGCGTTCGGGGCGGGCGGGCGACTCGTGATCGTGCCGCCGAACGTCTACGGCGGGGGCGAGCTGGCGCAGATCCTGTTGCGCGAGAAGGTGACCCACACCGTGATGACTCCGGCGGCCTTGGGGACGGTCGATCCGGACGGGCTCGATGACCTCGGCACCGTCGTTGTCGGCGGCGAGGCGCCCTCACCCAAACTGGTGTCGCGGTGGGCACCGGGCCGTAGCTTCTTCAACGCCTACGGTCCGGCGGAGGCCACGATTCTCACCGATGCCGGTCCGCCGCTGGCGCCGGGCGTGGCGGTGACGATCGGCGGACCGATTCGCGGGACCGGGCAGGTCGTGCTCGACGGGTGGTTGCGGCCGGTGCCGCTCGGGGTCACCGGGGAGTTGTATCTGGCGGGCCCGGGTCTGGCGCGCGGTTACCGCAACGCGAGGGGTTTGACCGCGTCGCGGTTCGTTGCCGATCCGTTCGCGGGCCCGGGACAGCGCATGTATCGGACCGGCGACCTGGTGCGGTGGCTGCGGCTGCCGGACGGGAGTCTGGCGCTCGACTATGTGGGCCGGTCGGATTTCCAGGTCAAGATTCGTGGTTTCCGCGTCGAACTCGGCGAGGTCGAAGCTGCTCTGGTGGCCTGTCCGGGCGTGGCCGACGCGGTGGCGACGCTGCATCGGGACCCCGTCATCGGCGATCGGTTGATCGGGTATGTGGAGCCCGAGCCCACCGCCGACCTCGACGCGGCCGCGATCCTCGCGTTCGCCGGCGAGCGGCTGGCTTCGCACATGGTGCCCGCGACCGTCGTGGTGCTCGATACGCTGCCGGTGACGGCGAACGGCAAGCTCGACCGCACCGCACTGCCCGAGCCGGACTTCACCACCGGCCGAGCCGAATTCCGGGCACCGGCCACCGAGGTGGAGACGACGCTGGCGGGACTGTTCGCCGAGGTGCTCGGCATCGACACGGTCGGTCTCGACGATTCGTTCTTCGCCCTCGGCGGCGACAGCATCATGTCGATCCAGTTGGTGACCCGGGCCAGGGCCGCCGGTGTGGCCTTCTCCGCGCGCGAGGTGTTCGAGCGCAAAACCGTTGCCGGACTGGCCGAGATCGCCGTTCTCGACGACAGCGCGGCGGCAACCGCCCTCCCCGCGGAACTGCCCGGTGGGGGTGTGGGGCCGATTCCGCTGACGCCGATCATGTGCTGGATGTTCGAACGCGGCGGCTTCGACCGGTTCTGCCAGTGGGTGCTGCTCACCGTGCCGACCGGCATCGACGCCACCGGCATCGACGCCACCGTCCAGGCGGTGCTCGACCATCACGACATGCTGCGGGCCCGCCTGCACCCGGAACCCGCGCATACCTCGGGCTGGGCGCTGCGGGTACAGCCGACCGCGCCGCCCGTCGGCGAACTGATCCGGCGCGTGCCGGTGGACGCGGCGCCCGGCAGCAGCGCCTTCGCCGCCCTGCTCGACGCCGAGGCGAATGCCGCGGCCGAGCGCCTCGATCCCGCGGCCGGGATCACGCTGCAGCTGGTCTGGTTCGACCGGGCCGGACAGCCGGGCAGGCTGCTCGTCGTCGCACACCATCTGGTCATCGACGGCGTGTCGTGGCGGATCCTCATTCCCGATCTCGCCGCGGCGTGGGCCCAGCGCAGCGTCGGTCAACGGCCGCGGCTCGCCCCGGTCGGCACCTCGATGCGACGCTGGGCGCACGCGCTGGAGACCGCCGCCGATGGCCTCGACGAACTCGACTGGTGGCGGTCCACGCTCGGCGCGGCCGATCCACCGCTCGGTGCCCGCCCGATCGATCCGGCCGTCGACGTGCAAGCCACCGCCGCCACTGTCGAGGTGGCGCTCCCTTCCTCGGTGACCCGCGCCGTCCTCACCACCCTGCCGCGGGCGTTCCACGGCAATGTGGACGACGCCCTCGTCGCCGGGCTCGCCCTGGCGCTGACCCGGTGGCGGCGCCGCCGCGGCGACACTGTCACCGAGACGCTGCTCACCCTCGAAAGCCACGGCCGCCACGACACCGTGCTCCCCGGCGCCGATCTCACCCGCACCATCGGGTGGTTCACCGCCAACTACCCGGTGCGGCTCGACCTGTCCGATATCGACCTCGACGACGCGTTCGCCGCCGGGGCCGCCGCGGCGGCGGTCGTCAAGTCGGTCAAGGAGCAACTCCGGCAGGTCCCTCACCGCGGGATCGGCTATGGGCTGCTGCGCTATCTCAACGCCGAGACCGCTGCCGTCCTGCGCGAACTGCCCACCCCACAGGTGAGTTTCAACTATCTCGGCCGGCTCGACACCGCCCCCGCGACGCTGCGCGATATCGGGTGGGTGCCCGCCGGTGACGACACCGATGGCGGCAGCATCCAGAACCCCGACGCACCCGTCGCCGCCCTGCTCGGCGTCAACGCGGTCACCATCGACACCGCGGACGGGCCGACGCTGACCGCCGCCTGGGAGTTTCCGACCGGCCTGCTCACCGCCGCCGAAATCACCGAGCTCGCCGACACGTGGCGCGACGCGATGACCGCGCTGGCCACCCACGCGTCCCGACCCGGAGCAGGCGGCCTGACTCCCTCCGACCTCGCCCTCGTCGACCTCGACCAGGAGGCGATCGACCAGCTCGAGGCCGGACGTCCGGCGCTGGACGACATCTGGCCACTCACACCGCTCCAGACGGGATTGCTGTTCCACGCCCAGCTCGCCGACGGCACCATCGACGCCTACCTGGTGCAACTGTGGGTGGAACTCGGCGGGCACGTCGACCCGGACCGGCTGCGCCGCGCGGCACAGACGCTCCTCGGACGGCACCCGAACCTGCGGACCGCGTTCCTGCGCACGGGCATCGGCGACGCGGTCCAGGTGGTGCACCGGTACGTCGACGTGCCGTTCACCGAGCTCGACTGGACCGAGCGCGACGACATCGAGGCCGCGCTCGACCAGCTCATGGACACCGACCGCCGCGACTGCTTCGACCTCACCACGGCGCCGTTGCTCCGGCTCACCCTGATCAGCACCGCGCCCCAGCGGTACCGGCTGCTGGTGAGCATGCATCACATCCTCGTCGACGGCTGGTCGACGCCCCTGCTGATCCGGGAACTGCTGACCCTCTACGCGGGCGCGGGCGACGCCACGATGCTGCCCCCGGTGCGCCCCTACCGTGACTACCTGAGGTGGCTGACCGCCCAGGACCAGGACGTGGCGGAAGCCGCGTGGGCACGGGCACTCGACGACATCGCCGAGCCGACCCTGCTGGCGCCCGCGGACCGCGGCCGCCGGACCACCGTCGCCGCGCGCGAAGTCCGGGTGCGGCTGAGCGAACAGCGCACCGCCGCCCTGATCGAGACGGCCCACCGGCACGAGGCCACCCTCAACACCGTCGTCGAAGCAGCCTGGGGGATCGTGCTCGCCACCTCGACCGCCCGCGAGGACGTGGTCTTCGGCACCACCGTCTCCGGGCGTCACCCGCAGATCCCCGGTATCGAATCGATGGTCGGGCTGTTCGTCAACACCGTGCCCGTCCGGATCCGGCTCGACCACCGCGAAACCCTGGCCCAGCTGTTGCGGCGCGTCCAGACCGAGCAAGCCTCGCTGCTCGACCACCAGCACCTCGGGCTCGCGCAGATCCAGCGCGTGGCCGGGCCCGGCGCGATGTTCGACACCGTGACCGTCCTCGAGTCCTATCCGGTGGATCGGGCGGGGCTGTCCGCGGACACCGACATCGCGGGCATGCATGTCCTCGACGTGCACGGCCGCGACGCCGCGCACTACCCGCTCGGCCTCGTCGTCCACCACGACACCCAGGTGCACCTGACGTTCAAGTATCTGCCGGAGCTGTTCACCCAGAACCAGATCGACGTCATCGCCGACCGGATGCTGCGCGTGCTCGACACCATCGCCGAACACATCGACCTCCCGCTGAGCCGGCTGCAACTGCTCTCGCCGGTCGAGCGAGCCACGCTGGTACCCGTTCGCGGCAGGCCCGGCGTGGTCATGTCGGTGTTGCCGCAGGTGCTGACGGCCGCGATGACGCCGGACTCCGAGGCGGTGGTCTGCGACGGAGTCCGGCTGTCCTACCGCGAACTCGACGAAACCGCCAACCGATGGGCCCGGGTTCTGATCGACGCCGGGATAGGACCGGAATCGTTGGTGGCCATCGCGTTACCGCGCTCGCTCGACGCCGTGATCGCCGTGTGGGCGGTCGCCAAATCCGGCGGCGCGTTCGTCCAGATCGACCCCGCCCATCCGCACGACCGGATCACCCGCATCCTCACCGATTCCGGTGCCGCCGTGGGGCTGACACTGTCCGCCCACCGAGAGCTGCTGGCGGACACCACGAGCTGGCTCGCCCTCGACGACCCCGCCTTCGCCACGGCGACAGTGTCGGCGTCGCCCACCGCGATCACCGACGCCGACCGCACGAGCCCGCTGCGGCCACAGCATCCGGCCTACCTGATCTACACCTCGGGCTCGACCGGGATTCCCAAAGGTGTCCTGGTCACCCACAGCGGGATCGCCGATCTCGCCGCCGAAACGCGGGACCGGTTCGGTCTCACCCCGGACTCGCGCGTACTGGCCGCCGCCGCGCTGACCTTCGACGTCTCGGTTCTCGAATTGGTCAGCGCCGCGGCGGCAGGTGCCACCCTGGTTCTCGCCCCCGCGGCGGTAGTCGCCGGCGCCGAACTGGCCGAGACGATCGCCGCCGAACGCGTCACCCATGCCGCCTTCACCCCGACGGTGCTCGCCTCGCTGCCCCCCGGCGAACTACACACCCTGCGCACCCTGATCCTCGGCGGCGAGACCTGCCCACCAGCCCTGGCCCGGCAATGGATACCGGGCCGCACGGTGATCAACTCCTACGGCGCCACCGAAACCACCATCATGAGCTGCGCCGACGATCCCCGGACCAGCACCGACGACAGCCCGATGACCTTCGGCGGCCCGACCCGCGGATTCACCGCCGTCGTCCTCGACCGCAGGATGCGCCCCGTCCCACCCGGCGTCGCGGGCGAACTGTACGTGTCCGGACCCGGCCTCGCTCGCGGCTACCAGAGGCAGCCCACCACCACGGCGGCCCGGTTCGTCGCCGACCCCTACGGACCACCGGGGACACGGATGTACCGCACCGGCGACCTGGTCACCTGGACCGCCGACCGGACACTGCACTACAAAGGCCGCAGCGACCTGCAACTCAAGATCCGCGGCCACCGCATCGAACGCGGCGACATCGAAGCCGCGCTGCGCAGCCACCCCGACATCACCTACGCCGCCGTCACCGTCCATACCCATCCCAACGGCACCGACCAGCTCACCGGCTACGTCGTTCCCGTCCCCGACACCACACCCGACACCGGCGCACTGACCGGCTACCTCGCGACCCGGCTACCCACACACATGATCCCCACCGCCATCCTCACCCTCGACCGAATCCCCCTGGCCCCCACCGGGAAACTCGACTACAAGGCCCTGCCCGCACCCGAGCTGGGACCCGCCCGGTTCCGGTCGCCGTCCACCCCGCTCGAGGCCACCGTCTGCGACGCCTTCGCCGGGACTCTCGACATCGAACGCGTCAGCGTCGACGACGGCTTCTTCGCCCTCGGCGGAAACTCGCTGGCCGCCACCCAACTCGTGGCGCGGCTGGTGGAATCGACCGGTGCCGACGTGCCGATCCAGTGGGTCTTCACCGATCCGACACCGCAATCGCTGGCCCGCCGCATCGACGCCCGCCTGCGCGGCCTCGACGAACAGGAACCCGGCGACGCACTCTCGGTCCTGCTCCCGCTGCGTGCCGCCGGATCCGAGCCACCGCTGTTCTGTGTCCACCCGGCCGTCGGAGTGGCGTGGGGTTTCAGCGGACTCGTGCAGCACCTCGACCACGACCGTCCCGTCCTCGGGCTGCAATCCCCGACGCTGAGCGACCCCACCGCACGGTTCGACTCGCTCGACGACCTCGCCGCCCGCTACGTCCGGGAGATCCGGTCCGTCCAGCCGCACGGCCCCTACCACCTGCTCGGCTACTCGCTCGGCGGCACCATCGCCCACGCGATCGCCGTCCAGCTGCGCCGGGACGGCGAATCCGTCGCGACCCTGGCCATGATGGACACCCGCGTCGTCACCGACCGCAGCAGCCGCACTCCCACACCCACCGCCGTCGACCTGCTCACCGAGTTCGGCGGCCTCACCGCCGCCGAGCTTCCCGCCGAGCCCACCCTGGAGCTCGCGGCCGAGCTGCTGCACCGGCAAGGCGGCCTCTTCACCGCCCTGACCCCCGACCATCTGGCGACCCTGCACCGCGACTACACGCGGCTCGTCGACCACACCCGCGACCACCGTCCGGAACTGTTCGACGGTGACCTGATCTACTTCAGCTCCGCCGCGGACGACACCGACGACGGCGCCGCACCGGCTCTCGCCTGGCACGACCACATCACCGGCCGGATCACCGAGCACCGCGTTCCCGTCCGGCACGAACGGATGACCGACCCCGACGCACTCCGCGCCATCGGCGTCGCCCTCGCCGAATACTTCAGGCGCGGTGGAGCTGGTTCCGGGGTGAGCGCGGGTCAGGCGTCGCGGAAGAGGCCGGGCAGTTCCATGGCGTAGGCGAGGTCGTCGCGGGTGCCGAGGGTGACCAGCAGGACGCGGATCATGGTGACGCGGGCTTCGGAATCCAGCGCCGGATCGGGATCGCTGCCAGGTTCGGTGCCCGCGGTGAGCCGGTAGACGATGTATTCGCAGACATGCAGGGCCGCGTCCATATCGAGCGGGGCTGGCACAGGGCGGCCCAGCTCACCGAAGGTTTTGCGGACCAGGTCGCGGATGTCGTCGAGGGCGCGCTCGCGGTAGGCCGAGACGGGGGAGCCGGGGTCGTGGAGCTCGGCGAAGAGCGGACGCAGCATCGGGCCGTGGCCGCGAGCCCAGTCCACATAGGCGTCGATCAGCCGGATGCCCAGCTGGACCGGTTCGTCGGTGCCGGTCAGCGCCTCCCGGATCCCGCCGACCAGACCGTCGTTGGACGCGGTCAGCACCGCGTGCAGCGGCTCGGTGGCATTGCCGAAATAGCGGTAGAAGGTGGGCCTGGCCAGCCCGGCCTCCTCGATGATCTGGGCGACGCTCAACCCGCGCGAACCGGTGCGCGCGAACACGGCGGCCGTCGCCTCGACGATCCTGGCGCGGACCTCCTCGGCCTGCTCTTGCGTCTGCGGCGGGCGCCCACGGCGCACCGTGGCGGAATCACCGGACATCGCACCTCCCTCACAACCGCGGGACAACAGCGGAAAGCTTGACACGGTACCGCCATCAACCATTAATCTAACACTAGTGTTCAGGCAAATAGCCGAACCTGCGCGATCGATCCGCGCGACCCATCTGTTGAGGAGAAGGGCCGACAATGACGACAGCCCCCGAGCTGACCGCCGAACCAACCGCGCTGCCGACCGCGCTGGTCAAGCCCCTGTTCGACCGTGCGGTGGCGGGTGGCGCCGCGTCGGTGCCGGTCTTCGCCCCTGCCACCGGATACAAGATCGGCGATCTGCCGCAGTCCTCGATCGACGACATCGACCGCGCCTTCGCCGTGGCCCGCCACGCGCAGCGCGACTGGGCCAAGGTGCCGGTCAAGCAGCGCGTGGAGATCGTGCGCCGCTTCCACGACATCGTGCTCGCCGAGCAGGACACCATCCTCGACATCGTGCAGACCGAGACCGGCAAGTCGCGCCCGCACGCCTTCGACGAGGTCGCCGACGTCGCGCTGAACTCGCGCTACTACGCCGCCGTCGCGCCCAAGCTGCTCGCCGACCGCAAGCCGCGCGGCGTGCTGCCGGTGCTCACCTCGGTCGACGTGCGCCACCGCCCCAAGGGCGTCGTCGCGGTCATCTCGCCGTGGAACTACCCGCTCGCGCTGTCGGCTTCGGACGCGCTGCCCGCTCTGGTCGCGGGTAATGCCGTCATCGCCCGCCCCGACAACCAGACCGCGCTGTCGGCGCTGTGGGCCATCGACGCCGCCGAGCGCGCCGGTCTGCCGCGCGGCCTGTGGCAGGCCGTGCTCGGCCGCGGCCGCGAGATCGGCGGCGACGTGATCGCGCGCGCCGACTACGTCGACTACACCGGCTCCAGCGCCACCGGCCGCACCATCGCCCAGCAGGCCGGTGAGCGCCTGATCGGCTACTCGCTCGAGCTCGGCGGCAAGAACCCGCTGCTCGTGCTCGCCGACGCCGATGTCTCCAAGGCGGCCAAGCTCGCCGTGCGCGCCTGCTACTCCTCGGCGGGTCAGCTGTGCGAGTCGATGGAGCGCATCTACGTCGACGCCTCGGTCTACGACCAGTTCGTCGCCGAGTTCGTCGGCAACGTCAAGAACATGACCCTCGGCGGCGAGCTCGACTACAGCAAGGACATGGGCTCGCTGACCTTCCAGCGCCAGCTCGACACCGTCACCGCGCACGTCGACGACGCTGTCGCCAAGGGCGCGAAGGTGCTCGCCGGTGGCCGTGCCCGTCCCGACCTGGGCCCGTACTTCTACGAGCCCACCGTGCTCGCCGACGTGGCGCCCGGCATGACGGTCTACCGCGAGGAGACCTTCGGCCCGGTCGTCTCGGTGTACAAGGTCGACTCCGACGAGGCCGCCATCGAGGCAGCCAACGACACCGCCTACGGCCTCAACGCCAGCGTGTGGAGCAAGGACGCCGAGCGTGGCAAGGCGGTGGCCGCGCGGATCAACGCCGGCTCGGTGAACGTCAACGAGGGCTTCAGCGCCGCCTGGGGCAGCGTCGACGCGCCGTCGGGTGGCCTCGGCATCTCCGGCCAGGGGCGCCGCCACGGTCCCGAGGGGCTGCTGAAGTACATCGACACCCAGACCATCGCGGTCCAGCGGGTGCTGCCGATCGCGCCGCTGCCCGGCATGTCCGAGCAGATGTGGGCCAAGACGATGACGCTGGTCTTCGGCGTCATGAAGACGCTACGCCAGAAGTAGCGGCAAGCAGGAAACGAAGCAGGGGTAGGCATTACATGAAACTGGAGACGGTCGCGGGCAAGCGGGTGCTGGTCACCGGCGCCGCCATGGGCCTTGGCAAGTTGTTCGCCGAGACGGCGGTCCGTGAGGGCGCCGACGCGGTGGTGCTGTGGGACGTCAACGAGATCGCCCTGCGCGAGACCGCGGCGCAGCTGACCGCCCAGGGCGGCAAGGTGCACTCCTACATCGTCGACGTGTCCTCGCAGGACTCGATCCGCGAGGCCGCCGACGCGGTGCGCAACGAGATCGGCGGGATCGACATCCTGGTCAACAACGCCGGAATCGTGCGCGGTAACACCTACTTCTGGGAAACCGAGAACCGCGGCGACATCGACATGACCATGGCGATCAACTCGCTGGCCCCGATGTACATCGCCCTGGAGTTCCTGCCGGGCATGGTCGCCGGTGCCGGTCAGGCGCGTGTCCTCAACATCGCGTCCTCGGCCGGTCTGGTCGCCAACCCGCGCATGGCCGTCTACGCGGCGTCGAAGTGGGCGGCGCTGGGCTGGTCGGACTCGGTGCGCCTGGAGCTCGAGCAGGCGGGCCACGACCACGTCAAGTTCACCACGGTCTGCCCGACCTACATCAACACCGGCATGTTCGACGGCGCCAAGGGAATCCTGTTCACGCCGATGCTCGAGCAGAACGAGGTCGTCGAGACGTCGTGGCGGGAGATGAAGAACGGCGGCGCCCTGGTGGTGCTGCCGTGGACCTCGCGGATGAACCGCGCGCTCACGGGTCTGCTGCCGATCAAGGTGCGCGACTTCTACCTCAACGCGGTGGGCGTGTACCACTCGATGGATCAGTTCACCGGGCGCAAGTAGGCGCCGGAGGGGATGCCCCCGCCGACCGGCCGTGGATGCGGTGGTCGGCGGGGGCATCGTCGTTCAGCTACCCGGGTGGCGGGTCCCGAGGACGACGGTGGCGTAGTGCTCCTCGGAGTGCTCGACCCGCGGCACGAGACCGTGCTCCGCGAGCACCGCACACGCCGTCTCGACCTGTCCCGTCGAGGTTTCCACGAGCACCGTCCCGCCCGGCGCCAGCCAGCTTGCCGCGCCGTCGGCGACTCGCCGGAACACATCGAGCCCGTCCGCACCGCCGTCGAGCGCCACGAGCGGTTCGTGCTCGCGCGCCTCCGGCGGCATGTCCGCGACCCGCTCGCTCGGCACATACGGCGTATTCGCCAGCAGCACATCGATGCGCCCCCGCAGATCGCCGGGCAGCGCGTCGAACAGATCACCGCCGAACACCGGCGCGCTCAACGGCGCCAGATTCTCCCGCGCACAGGCGACGGCCACCGGATCGATATCGGCGGCCACGAGCTCGACAGCGCACCCGCGGGCGGTGAGTTCGGTCGCCGCGGTCAACCCGAGCGCCCCACAGCCACAACACAGATCGACCACGCACGCCTGGGCCGTCCCCGGCGCGACACCGGCTACCGCCTGCTCGACCAGGAACGCGGTGCGCTGCCGCGGCACGAAGACACCGGGCCGCACGCCGACCCGCACCCCGCGGAATTCGACCCAGCCGAGCAGATATTCGAGCGGCGTCCCCGCGACCCGCTGCGCGACGAGCGCGTCGAGGCGGGCCGAGTCACCCGCGGCGGCCTCGAGCAACAGGGCGGCCTCGTCTTCGGCGAAGACACAGCCTGCGGCACGCAGCGCGAGGATCACGTCGGCGGGGGCGGCGGAAACATGCATGCAGCGATTGTCCCTGACCGGACAACCGATTTATCAGCGCGAGCTGTCGAGCTCGAACGTGCGGGTGGCGTCCAGGTAGATCCCGCGCTGCGCGGCCTTGGCAGGCGGCGGCAGCTGCGAGACCAGCTGTTCGAGTGAGGTCATCGCCCCGACGACGTTGGTTCCGGCGACGAGAAAGTCGGCGACCGCGCGCCGGATGTGGTTGGGCGAGGTCACCACCACGGCACTGGTCGCACCGAGATCACGCAGCATGCGGGTGCTGAACAGCGCGTTCTGCACCGTCGACCCGGCCCGGTCCTCCACGTGGATCCGCTCACCCGGCAGGCCGCGCCCGACCAGCCAGCGCCGCATCGCCTCCGCCTCGGAGATCCCGTTCTGCGGATTGCCACCGGTGACGATCACCGGCGAGAACGGCGCGGCGACGGCTTGCAGCCAGGCCGCGGTGAGCCGGTTCTCCAGCTCCGGCCGCAGCGCGCCGTCGGGCAGCAGCCCGTAGCCGAGGACCACGATCCCGGTCTGCGGACCGATCAGCGCGGGCAGCGGATTGGGTAGCGTCGACGCCGCCGCGGTGACCGCGCGCAGCACATTGGACGTGCCGGCGGCCATGCCGGCGTCGACGGCGCCGAGCCGCGCCATCGCCTCGCCGACCGCGGCGTGGTCACCTGCGTAGTGCGACCAGATGGCCTGCAGCGCGAGGGCGTCGGCGTCGTGCGGATCGGCGGCGATGAGGGTGCGCAGGTCGGCGCGGCCCGCGGCATCGTCACCGTCGGTGAAATGCCGCTGCGCGGAGTTGTAGAGCGCGGTCACGTCCGCTTCGGCGGTGGCGGGGCCGATGGTGGCGCTCGTGACCGCGGCGACCGCGGCGACGGCGGCAGCCACCTGTTTCCAATGCCTCGAGATCTTCACGACAGTCGACACCCTTCCCGCGAACGGTTCGGCACGTGCTGGCAGAGCTGGTGGCAGAGCTGCCGACACCCTACGACCGCGTGCGGCGGGCGCCCCGGATCCCGATGACGTTCCGCGCGTCGCCGCCCGGTGGACCGCTCAGGGGGTAACGACGGATAAGCTGACCCACCGTGGATACCGCTTCGCTGACCGGCAAGGAACTCGCCGCCGCCATCAACGCCGACACGAAGGAGCGCGCCGCCGCGCTCACCGCCGCGGGCACCGCGCCGACGCTGGCGCTGATCGTGGCCAACGACGACCCGGCCAGCGCGTGGTACGTGAACTCGCTGCGCAAAGCCGCCGAGCGCCTCGGGATCGCGTGCGAGCGCATCGATCTCGGCGCCGACGCGAGCGCGGAGACGATCCGCGCCGAGCTGACCGCGCGCAGCGCCGACCCGGCCACCGACGCGATCATGCTGCAGACCCCGCTGCCCGCCGGCGTCAGCCTCGACGACGTGAGCTCGGCGATCGCCGCGAGCAAGGACGTCGACGGCGTCAGCCCGCTGTCCCTCGGCCTGCTCGCCTCCGGCCTGGACGGTTTCGTCCCCGCCACCTCCGAGGCCGTGGTCGAGCTGCTGAAGCATCACGGCATCGCGCTGCAGGGCCGCCTGGTGACCGTCGTCGGCCGCTCCAACATCGTCGGCAAGCCGCTCGCGCAGCTGCTGCTCGCCGAGAACGCCACCGTCACCGTCGCGCACTCGCGCACCGCCGACCTGGCCGCGGTCACCACCCCCGCCGACATCGTGGTCGCCGCCGCGGGCCGGATCGGGCTGGTCACCGGCAAGCACATCGGTGACGGCGCCGTGGTGATCGACGTGGGCACCAACGAGGCCGCCGACGGTGGCATCGTGGGCGACGTGGACGCGGCAACGGTCGACGGCAAGGCGGCCGCGCTGAGCCCCGTCCCCGGCGGCGTCGGCCCGGTGACCACCGCGCTGCTGATGCGCCACGTGGTCGTCGCGGCCGAGAAAGCCCGCGCCTGAGCGGGTTTCGAGCCGACCTCGATCGGGTCTAGCGCACCGGCCCGATCGAGGTGATCAACGTCTTCCCGCCGACCTTGGCGGTGCCGACCAGCTGCGGGTTGTAGATGATCGGCGCCGAGTCGGGCCGGAACTCGGTGATCACCACGAAGTACTGTCCGGCGAACGCCGCGGGCGTGATCGACAGGCAGTGGGTGGTGCCCACCGGGATCGTGTCGATGCCTGCCTGGATATCCGCGCCGGAAGGCAGTGCCGCATCGCCGGATACCAGCGTCCGGGCCTGATCACCGGAGCGCGCAACGTAATACGCGTGCTGGAACGCCAGGATGGCCGCGACGCCGTTCTCGGTGCCGCCGGCACCGTTGCCCTGGATCTTGCTGCCGACCTGTTCGGCGGGGCAGTCGCCGGCGACCGGAACCGTGCTCGCGGGCGCGGGCTCCAGCACGGTGCTCGCGGCCGCGGATTCCGGTGCGGGACCGCGCAATTGGTAGTAGCCGCCGCCGATCAGCAGCGCGCCCGCCATCGAGGCGGCCAGCGGCGCCGCCCAGCGCGGCGGGCGTCGGTGTCGCCGCGACCGGTCGATCATCCGCGCGAAGACCTCGTCGTCACCGGAGTAGTCGGGCGTGGGGCGCGGTGCCGGTTCCTGCTCGGCCGTGACCCAGTCCGCCCATGTGCCTCCGGGCGCGGGGGCGATGATCGGCAGTCTGTCGGTGTTCGGCCCGTTGTCGGGTTCGGGGCTCGCCATCGGCGGGTCCGGAAGTGCGTGGCGCGCACCGGGATCGAACGGGCCGCCGACGATGGGCAGCCGATCGGTGGCGTAGCTGTCCGCCGGGGCGAGACTGTGCAGGGGATCGGGCTGCCCGATCCGCTCGGGCGCGCGCGCCGCGGACAGGGAGATCACCGGAATACCCGCCGGGGTCGCAGGCCCATCGATCCGGTGCCGCGGGCCGGTAACCGGCTGCGGACCAGTCGTTTCGGTCAGCCTGCGCGGCCGCGGCGCACCCAGCTCACGACCGGGTCGCCACGGCGTGGCAGCAGTGAACGGATCACCGGCCGAACCGGGGTCGTGCTGTCGAGCCCCGGTCGGTCTGTGTGCATCCGGTCGATCCATCGCCCCACCTTCATCAGGGGAGTCGCCGTCAGGTTCCGTCCCGCAACGATTTCGTTACGGGCACGATACTGCGCTGACGGTGGGAACGCCGAATGCCACGAGGGAATTACTCACCAGTGAATGTAGACCGGGTCACCGATGCCGACATTTTCGTAGTACCAGGCCGCGTCGCCGGGGGCGAGATTGATGCAGCCGTGGCTCACGTTGGCGTAGCCCTGCGAGTCCACCGACCACGGTGCGGAGTGCACGAATACGCCACCCCAGGTGAGCCTTTCGGCCCATTCACCGTCGATGATGTAGCCCTCGGGATCGTCGAGCGGGATGCCGATGGTGCGCGAGTCGAAGACCACGGAACGGAACTTCTCCAGCACCGTGAAATTGCCCGTCGGCGTTTCGAAACCGGGCTTGCCCATGGACGCGGGCATGTCGCGCACGACCTGTCCGCCCATGCTGACGATGAACCGGTGCGTCGACAGGTTCCCTTCGGCGTAGACGCCCTGGTTGGTCTGGAATTCGGTGCGCTGGTTGCCGAATTGCACCGAGATCGGTGAGCTCGCCGGCAGCGTGCCGGTGGGAGTCCAGCGCAACCGGGTGTCGTCGACCCAGGCGAAGGTGCCGGGCAGCGCGTCGGTGGACCGGATCGCGACGGCGCGTTCGGCGCCGGCGCGGTCGGCGACCGGCGCCGCGAAGGAGAACGTGACGGGCGCGGCGACGCCGACGACCTGTCCGTTCGCCGGTGATATCGCGGTGACCGTAGCGGTCGGAGTTCCGTCGATCAGAGCCGCCGATGCGGATCCGGACCAGAATGCGGCCAGCAATGCCGCCATGGCCGCGACGAACAGGAAACGAAGTGCGTTCCTCATAAACGCCACCCCTTCAGTCACTCGTAGGCGGATTCCAAGTCTAAGCCGCCATGATCAACTAGACCTATCGAAGTGGTAACGGCCGACAGGCCTGCGGAGTGTCGCCTTGTGTTCGCACAGGTGAGGGCCCCGAGAAAGCGATCCCACATCGATACCGGTTCAGCGGACAGAGCCGGGGCGCGGCAGCGGTGCGGGCTCGATCCCCTGGGCGGCGTCGAATTCGGCTCTGGCGGCGGTGATCTCGTGATGGTGGTCCACCACCCAGGCGCCCATGGCGTGGCTGATCCGGCCCAGGTCGGCCCCGAGTGCGGTGATCGCGTACTCGACCCGGGGCGGGACCGTCGGATAGACCGTGCGCCGGACGAGACCGTCGCGTTCCAGGTCGCGCAGGGTTTTGGTGAGCATCTTCTGGGTGATGCCGTCGAGGCGCCTGCGCAGCTCGTTGAACCGCACCGGGCCATCCGCCGCGCGCAGGGCGCCCAGCACCAGCAACACCCATTTGTCGGCCAGTACGGACAGCAGTTGCCGTGCTGGGCAGTCCCGCAGGAACGCCTCGACCGAGTTCGCGCGATCACCAGCGGCCCGGGTGGTATCCATGGGGTACCACGGTATCCGAAAGGTGCCTACTACCGCAGAGATACCACTCGGCGCAGACTTGCCCGCATGTGGCAGATGACGCAGCGCAGTTTCGGTGGACCGGACGTGTTCGAGCGGGTGGAGGTGCCGCGGCCCGAGCCGGGGCCGGGGGAGGTCCTGGTCCGGGTGGTGGCCACGAGCGTGAACGCCGCGGACTGGAAGCTGCGCGGCGGCCTGATCCGCAAACTCGGGGAGCCGCCGCTGGTACTCGGTCTCGACGTCTCCGGTGTCGTCGTCGAGCGTGGCGACGACGCGACGCGATTCGCGCCGGGGGACACGGTGTTCGGCATGGTGTTCGGCGGGGCGAACGCCGAATACGTGGTGGCGCACCAGGATCGGCTGGCGGCGGTGCCGTCCTCGCTCGATCCGGTGCGCGCGGCGGCCCTGCCGGTCGCCGGGCTCACCGCCTGGCAGTCGCTGGCCTCGGTGCGCCGAGGGGAGCGGGTCCTGGTGCACGCGGCCGCCGGTGGCGTCGGGCACCTGGCCGTCCAGCTCGCCGCGCGCCGCGGTGCGGAGGTCGCGGGCACTGCACGGGCCGCCAATCACGATTACCTGCGCGAACTCGGCGTCGGCGAGCCGATCGATTACCGCACCACGGATTTCACCACCGCTGTGCGGGAGGTCGATCTGGTGCTCGACCTGGTCGGGGGCGACAACACCGACCGGTCACTGCGCGTGCTCAGCGCCACCGGCCGGGTGATCGCGGCGGAAGGCCCGGAGACGCACCCGGATTCGCGGGTCAGCCGGTTCTATGTCGACCCGACGACCGCGGCGCTGACCGAGCTGGCCGCCGCCGTCGACCGGGCCGACCTCGACCTGCGCGTCGCGACGATCCTGCCGCTCACCGAACTCGCCGCCGCGCATCGGCTCGGCGAGTCCGGTGGGGTCCGCGGCAAGATCGTGCTCACCGCGGCCTGAATCAGCCGCGCACTGCGTGCAGCACGTCGGCGTGCAGGGCGTCGGCGCGCGCGGCGATCGTGTCGACGCGCAGCAGCGCCGCGGCGAAGCCGTCACCCAGCGCGGCGGGCAGCGAACCGACGTTGATCTCGATGTTGAGTTGCGAGCTCATCGCCGCGGCGCGGGCGGCGTCGGCGGCCGCGCCGATGTCGGTGACCACGTTGGGGTTACCGATCGGCAGGAGTTCGGCGGCCAGCGACAGGATCTCGTCGGCCTCGTCGACCACCGCGGCGGGCACCCGCGCGGCCTCGACGAGTGCGGCGTTGATCGCCTCGGTACGGGCGGCGATCTCGTCGTCGGTGTCCTTGGGCAGCTTGTAGGCGGCACCGACGGCGGTGAAGGCGGCGGCGTCGGCATCGGCCAGCGCCAGCGACCGCGCCTGGGCGCCGTCGGCGGCCTCGATGATCCGGTCGACGATCGGCCGGTGCACGGCATCCTTGGCGCGGGTGGTGTAGCGCGCGACCATCGCGACCAGCGCCGCGGCCTGGGCCGCGTGCAGGGCGGCCACCGCCCCGCCACCCGGTGCGGGCACCTTGGCGCCCAGCTCCGACAGATAGTGCTCCAGGGTCACCGACCCGAACGAGGGGGCGATCTGCTGCGGCGAGGCGGTGGGCTGCGACACGACGTGGTGACCTTTCGATGCGGCGAGAACTGCGGTGGTACTCGCCTTTAACGCTACCGCGTGCCGACCGGAACACCCCGCCCGACCAGCACCTGCGCCCACAGACCGACCGGTCGGGGTGGCTGCGCGCGCCGGGGCTATGTTGGGTGCATGCGGATCGGATTGAGCATCAACTACTCGGGCGGGTTCAAGGAGGTCGCGACCGAGGTCGCCGACCTGGAACGCGCAGGCCTCGACATCGTCTTCGTGCCGGAGGCGTACTCGTTCGACGCGGTCAGCGCCCTGGGCTTCCTGGCCGCCCGCACCGAACGAGTGCAGTTGGCCTCGGGCATTCTGCAGCTCTACACCCGTACCCCCAGCCTCACCGCGATGACCGCGGCGGGCCTGGACTTCGTCTCCGACGGCCGCTTCATCCTCGGCATCGGCGCGTCCGGCCCGCAGGTCATCGAGGGCTTCCACGGCGTGCCCTACGACGCCCCGATCGGCCGCACCCGCGAGCTCGTCGAGATCTGCCGGAAGGTCTGGCGGCGCGAGAAGCTCAACTACCAGGGCAAGTACTACCAGATCCCGCTGCCCGCCGACCGCGGCACCGGGCTGGGTAAAGAGCTCAAGCTGATCAATCACCCCGTGCGCGAACGCATTCCGGTGCTGCTCGCCGCGCTCGGCCCGAAGAACGTCGAGCTGGCCGCCGAGCTCGCCGAGGGCTGGCAGCCGATCTTCTTCCTGCCCGAGAAGGCCAAGGACGTCTGGGGCGACGCGCTGGCGGCGGGCAAGGCCAAGCGCGACCCGTCGCTGGGGCAGCTCGAGATCTTCGCGGGCCCGCCGCTGGCGATCGGCGAGAACGTCACCCCGCTGCTGGACTTCGTGAAGCCGCACCTGGCGCTCTACATCGGCGGCATGGGCGCCAAGGGCAAGAACTTCTATCACACGCTGGCCACCAAGTACGGCTACGGCGCGGCCGCCGACCGTATCCAGGAGCTGTACCTGGCCGGTGACAAGCAGGCCGCCGCGCAGGCCGTGCCCGACGAGCTGGTCCGCGACGTGTCGCTGATCGGTCCGGAGGGCTTCGTCAAGGATCGCATCGCGGCCATGGCCGAGGCGGGCGTCACCACGCTGAACGTCACGCCGCTTGCCGAGAACGCCGCGGGCCGGATCAAGCTGATCGAGCAGCTGCGCGCGCTCTGCTGACCCGCCCACGACAACGCGCCGCCGCTGGGAGAACTCTCCGGGCGGCGGCGCGTTTTTCTGGGGTCAGGACGTGAACGACGCCAAGGCGGCGGCCAGCGTGGTGTGCATGGCGAACACCTGGTCCAGGCTCGTCATCTTCAGCTGACGGCTGGTGGCGGGCCCGTCGGCGACGATCGCGATCGCCGTGGTCTGGCCTGCCCGCTGATGCGCGGCGACCAGGGTCGCCATGCCCGCCGAGGCCAGGAACCCGACCGCGGTCAGGTCGATCACCAGCGTTGCCGGTTTGTCGGCCAGGATGGCCTCGATCGTGGCGTCGAGCGCGGGCGCGGTCGCCAGGTCGACCTCGCCGGTCACCGTCAGCACCGTGACGCCGTCGTGTACCGCCGTCGTGGTGGTCATCGTGTCCGTGAGTGGATACGCGTCTCCGGATGAGTTGGTCACGACTCAACAACACACAACTTCGCCCGAATACGCAAGCCGTTGCCGGTGCCGAACCGGTCGCACCTATACTGGAAAACCTGTGTGAGTCCTCCGTTGACCCGCCGGGCCAGCGCCTTTGTCAAGGGAGTGCCGATGCTGCCCGATCCCGTCGACGCCACCGACCTCAACATCTACGGCACCGACAAGCTGCCGTGGAGCCGGGCGCGCGCCGCCATCGAGAACGGCATCGCCGCCCTGGAGACCGCCCAGTTCCTCGGCACGGTCGGTCCCAACGGCCGGCCCCACTCGGCAGGCATCGGCGCGACCCTCGTCGGCGCGTATTTCTACTTCACCAGCGGCCCGGACACCCACAAGTCCCGGTATCTGGCCGCGAACCCGGCGTGCACCCTGTCGTTCCGTTTCCCCGACGACGTCGACCTGGTCTTCGAAGGCACAGCGGTCCGCACCACCGACCATGCCGAGATCGACCTGGTCACCGCCGACTACCGAGCCACCGGCTGGCCCGCCGAACGGGCGGGCGACGCCGTCACCGCCCCTTTCAGCGCCCAGAGCGCGGGCCCGGCGCCCTGGTACCTCTACCGCTTCACCGTCCACGCCGCGGTCGGTGTCGCCCTGACCGATCCCCACGGCGCCACCCGCTGGCGATTCGCACAGCGGTCTTGAGCCGTACTCACCGCGGGGGCAACGGCTGGTGTTATTCCGAAGTCGTCGTACTGTGAGGGCGTGAACATCGATGTGACGCCTTTACCGGGGATCGGCGTGTGCAAGGACTTCCCGCTGGCGCAGGCGCGTCGCCGGATCGGCGTGATCGAACACCGTGACGGCACCGTCGATCTGGTCGTCTCGCGGGCGGGGGACTATGACACGACCACGTCGATTCCCTTGTCGAGCAACGAGATCGGCGTGCTGGCCGGTCTGCTCGGTGCGCCGCAGGTGGTGCAGAAGACCGCGGCCGTCCATGGCGTCGGGGAACTGTCGACCAGGCAGTTCGCGATCGATCGCGGCAGCCCGTTCGACGGTCGGCCGTTGCGCGACACCGCGATGCGCACCCGCACCAAGGCCTCGGTCGTCGCGGTGGTCCGCGCGGGGGATGTGACCCCTTCGCCGGGAACGGATTTCACCTTCATCGCCGGTGATCTCGTCGTCGTTGTCGGCACCGACGAGGGGCTGGAGGCCGCCGGAAGGTTGCTCGACCAGGGCTGAGCGGCCGTGCGAATGGTAAAGAGAAGGTAAGGTATCGCCTAGCTGAGGTTAGGTGATCCAATGAATGTAGATGTGACTTCCCTGCCGGGAATCGGTGTCCGGAAAGAGTTTTCGCTGACGAAGGTGGACCGCCGCATCGGCGTCGTCGACCATCGCGACGGTGGCACCGATCTGATCTTCACCAAGGTCGGCGACCCGGATGCCACCGTGCAGATTCCGCTGTCGAGTACCGAGGCCCGCACTCTGGCCGGTTTGCTCGGCGCGCCCCAGTTGGTCGCGCAGCTGCGCGAAGAGCACCGTGACCTCGACGGGGTGAGCACGCGGTCGATGCCGGTGCCGTCGAACTCGGCCTACGCCGGGCGGCGCCTCGGCGAGACCGAGATGCGGACGAGGACCCGCGCGTCGATCGTGGCGGTGCTGCGCGCGGGGCAGGTCCATGCCTCACCGGGACCGGAGTTCGAGTTCCTCGGCGGTGACATGGTCGTCGTAGTCGGCACGCACGCCGGACTCGACGCTGCCGCCGCGATCCTCACCGACGGCTGAGCCGGTGCAGATCAGTGGATCCGCGCTGGCTTTGATCCAGCTCGGGGCGGTGTTCTTCGGTTTGGGTGTGCTCGGGCGAATCGCGGCCCGCGTCGGCCTCTCGCCCATCCCGCTCTATCTGCTCGGGGGTTTGGTCTTCGGGACCGGCGGCCTGATCGAGTTGCACGAGGTGGAGGATTTCATCCACATCGCCAGCGAGATCGGCGTCGTCCTGCTGCTGCTGTTGCTCGGCTTGGAGTACACGGCGGGGGAACTGGTCACCGGCATGCGCAAGTCGTGGACGGCGGGCCTGCTCGACCTGGTGCTCAACGCGACACCGGGCGTCATCGTGGCGCTGATGCTGGGGCTGGGGCCGACCGGCGCGATCGCGATGGCGGGCGTCACCTACATCTCCTCCTCCGGCATCGTGGCGAAGGTGCTCAACGACCTGGGCAGGCTGGGTAACCGGGAAACCCCGGTGGTCCTGTCGATCCTGGTGTTCGAGGACCTGGCGATGGCGGTCTATCTGCCGGTGCTCACCGCCGTGCTGGCCGGTGTCGGCTTCGTGGCCGGGTTGACCACCGTCGGCATCGCGCTGGTCGCGGTGACCGTGGTCCTCGTCGTCGCGCTGAGATACGGCAAGTACGTCTCGGCCATCGTGGCCAGCGAGGATCGGGAGATCTTCCTGCTCAAGCTGCTCGGTTCGGCGCTGCTGGTGGCCGGTGTCGCCTCGGCGGTGCAGGTGTCGGCGGCGGTGGGCGCGTTCCTGCTCGGTATCGCGATCTCCGATTCCACCGCGCACGACGCCACCAAGATCCTCGAACCGCTGCGCGACCTGTTCGCGGCGATGTTCTTCGTCCTGTTCGGGCTGAGCACCGATCCGGCGACGATTCCGCCGGTCCTGGGCTGGGCGGTGCTGCTGGCCGTGGTCACCACCACGACCAAGGTCGCCACCGGCTGGTGGGCGGCCAAACGCGCGGGCGCGTCCCAGCTCGGCCGGGCCAGAGCGGGCACGGCGCTGGTCGCCCGCGGCGAGTTCTCGATCGTCATCGCCGGCCTGGCCGTGGCCGCCGGTGCGGTGCCCGACGGGTTCGCCGCGCTGGCGACCACGTATGTGCTGCTGATGGCGATCATCGGCCCGATCGCGGCGCGTGTCGTCGAACCGGTCATGCGGGCCACGGTCGGCCGCAAGCAGCGCGTCGCGGTGGACTCGACCGCGGAGTGAGCCGCGTCCTCGGCCCCCGCAGCCTGCCGGCGCGGGGGCCGTCGGCGTTCTCACGGCTCGATCAACCCCGCGCGGATCGCGTAGCGGGTGAGTTCGAGCCGGTCGCGCAGCCCCAGCTTCTGCAGGATGTTGGCGCGATGCCGGTCGACGGTCTTCGCGCTGATCACCAGCGTGGCGGCGATGTCGCGGGCCGAGTAGCCCTCGGCGATGAGCTTGAGCACCTCCTCTTCGCGCGGAGTCAGAATCGCCTCGGGTAAGGCGGAGCCCTGCCTGGCCAGCTGGAGGTAGTCGCGGACCAGGGCGGTGACCGCGCCCGGGTACAGGAACGACTCGCCGCGCATGGTGGCCCGGCACGCCTCGATGAGGTCGCGGTCGGCCACCGATTTGAGCACGTAGCCCGACGCGCCCGCTTTCAGCGATTCGAAGAAGTACTGCTCGTTGTCGTACATCGAGAGCATGAGGATGCGCACGCCGGGCCGGGTGCGGGTGATCTCGCGGGCGGCCTGGATACCGGTCATCCGCGGCATGGCGATGTCGAGGATGACCAGATCGATCCGGTCGCCGGCCAGCGCGGTCACCGCGTCGAATCCGTTGGCCGCCTCGGCGACCACGCGCAGGTCCGGCTCGTTGTCCAGGATCATCCGCAGCCCGCTGCGGACCAGGGCGTGGTCGTCGGCCAGCAGGATCCGGGTCGGCTCGCTCATATCGGTGCTCCGTTCTGCCGCACGGGAATCGCGAGTTCGACCGCGGTGCCGCCCGCGATCGGCGAGGTGATGGTCAGCGTCGCGTCGATGAGCATGGCGCGTTCGCGCATGCCACGGATGCCCGCCCCGTTCTCGAGCACCCCGCCGCGGCCGTTGTCGGACACCCGCAGGATCACCGTGTCCGCGCGCGGTGTGAGTTCCAGCTGCACCTCGTCGGCGCCCGCGTGGCGCAGCACATTGGTCAGGCTCTCCTGCGCGATGCGATAGCAGACGAGTTCGACATCCGGATCGAGCCGGTCGATGTCCGGGTCGAGCCTGCGGTGCACGGGAATGCCCGCGGTGCGGGTGAATTCGTGACACAGCGCGTTGACGGCACTGTGCAGACCGAGGTCTTCGAGCACGTCGGGCCGCAGGCGTGCCGCGATCCCGCGGACCTCGTCGAGGCATCCGCGCACCGTTTCCTGCGCCTCCTCGACCTCCTCGCGCAAGCCGGCGGGCGCACGGTCGAGTACCCGTTTGAGCCGCAGCAGCGCCACGGTCAGGCTCTGCCCGATCTCGTCGTGCAGCTCGCGCGCGATGCGCTGCCGCTCGCCCTCCTGCGCGGCCAGCGCGGTCGCGCCGGCGACGGAGCGTTCGGCCTCGAGCCGGTCGAGCATGGCGTTGAACGTCTCGATCAGGTGGTGGAAGTCGCCGCTCGCGCGCCGGTCCAGCCGGGCGGCCCGGTTGGGTGGGTCGACCCGGCGCATCGAGGCGACGAGCTCGTCGAGCGGGGCGAAGCTGGTGCGCAGGGCGATCGCGTTGGCGGTGAGGATCACCGCGAGCCCGATCACCAGCACCGGCACCTCGGTCAGCCGGACCCTGGCGGAGACCGTAGCGGGGGAGAGCGCCAGGATCAGCGTGCCGAGGGTGAACACGACGCCGTTCAGCAAGCAGACCCGCCAGAACAGAGCCGTCACCGGTGTCCGGGCTGCTAGACGGTTCATACGACCCAGCATGCTGGTGCGCCTGCTCTGTGTCCATGGGGTCCGGCACCCATTCGGCACCCGCCCCGCCTGCCCCTGAGCAGGGAGAAATGGGTGTCACGGCCGATGGTGACGACGGCCAGGTCCGCCGAGACTCGATGCGTAAGCGCATTCGATCACGTCTGGAAGGACTCGCTCTCCGATGGACACCGATCGCACGACGATCCCCGGCACCGGCGTGCTGCACAACTTCCGCACCAGCGCAGGCTTCCGCTTCGCGCTGCTGACCGAGTCGACGGGAACTCGCCACCTGCTCACCTACGTCGCGGGCAGCGACGAACCGGCCGCCGATATCGCCCTGACACCAGACGAAGCCGACCAGATCGCCGAACTCCTGCACAGCAGTTCCGTCCGCGACCGGCTCTCCCGGCTCGAGCAGCGCATCGCCCTCCTCGCGGACCGGGGCTGAATCACCATGCGCGCCAGAGACATCGCGATGAATCTGCCGACCGTGCGGCCCATCGACCCGGTGGCCAAGGCGGTGCGGCTGATGGTCGTCAACCGGCTGCCCGGCCTGATCGTCGTCGACGACGCCGACCGGCCCATCGCCGTGTTGCCCGGCACCCAGGTGCTGCGCCTGGTGATTCCCGGCTCCTACCAGAACGATCCGACGCTGGTCCGCACGATCGACGAGGTGCACGCCGACCTGTTCTGGCAGGAACCGGGCAGCCTGACCGTCGGTGACTGCCTGCCCGACGGCGCGGTCTCCCCGGCGACCGTCACCCCGGACGCGACGCTGCTCGAGATCGCGATCCTGATGGCGCGCAAGCACAGTCCGCTCATCGCCGTGGTCGACCGCTCGCGCACCCTGCGCGGCGCGATCACCCTGGAACGGCTGCTGACGAGCCTGGCCGTCGCCGGCCCCGGCGACTGAGGCGGGACCGATGGCCGCAGCCCTCGCCGTGCTGATCTTCGTGGTCGCGTTCTACTTCATCGCCACGGAAAAGGCCGACAAGGTCAAGACAGTGCTGATCGCGGCGGGCCTGATGGCGGTGTTCGGGCTGATCCCCGGCGAGCAGGTGTTCTTCTCCCCGCACGAGGGCATCGACTGGAACGTCATCTTCCTGCTGCTCGGCATGATGATCATCGTCGGCGTCGTCAAGCAGACCGGCCTGTTCGACTACCTGGCGATCTGGTCGGCCAAACGTTCCCGCGGCAACCCGTACCGGCTGATGGTGATGCTCATGCTGATCACCGCGGTGGCCTCGCCGTTCCTCGACAATGTCACCATCATCATGCTGGTGGCGCCGGTGACGGTGGTGGTGTGCCGCAGGCTCGGCCTCGCCGCGCAACCGTTCCTGATCGCCGAGGTGCTGGCCGCCAATATCGGTGGCGCGGCGACGCTGATCGGCGATCCGCCCAACATCATCATCGCCAGCCGCGCCGGCCTGACCTTCAACGACTTCCTGATCCACATGGCGCCGATCGTCGTGCTCACCTTCGCCGTGTTCGTCGTGCTGACCCGGCTGCTGTTCTGCTCGGCACTGCGCACCGAGCCCGGATCGGTCGACGCGGTGCTGGCGTTGCAGGAGCGCCGTGCGATCCGCGATCCGACACTGCTGGTCCGCTCGCTGATCGTGCTCGCCGGGGTGATCGTCGGGTTCTGCCTGCACGGCATCGTGCACGTGTCGCCGTCGGTGATCGCGCTGGTCGGCGCCGGCGTCATGGTGCTGGTCTCCGGGCTCGACATCGGTGAGATCCTGCAGGAGGTGGAATGGCCGACCCTGGTGTTCTTCATGGGGTTGTTCGTGATGGTCGCGGGACTGGTCCACACCGGTGTGATCGCCGCGATCGGCACCGCCGCGACCGGGGTGGTCGGGGACAACTACTTCCTCGCCGCCACCGCGCTGGTCTTCGGTTCCGCGCTGCTCGGCGCGTTCGTCGACAACATCCCGTACACGGCGACCATGGCACCGGTGGTCGAGGGCATCGTCGCCGACGCACCCGACCCGGAAACCGGCCGTTCCCTGTGGTGGGCCTTCGCGCTCGGCGCCGACTTCGGTGGCAACGGCACGGCGGTCGCGGCCAGCGCGAACGTCGTCGCCCTCGGTATCGCCGCTCGCGCCGGACAGCGAATCACCTTCTGGCAGTTCACGAAATACGGCATCCTGGTCACCGTTGTCAGCACGACGATGGCCTGGATCTATGTGTGGCTGCGCTACTTCTGACCGTTCGGTTCAGCGGGCACGTGCCGGGTGACAAGGCGGTGGATCAGGCGGGCGGCGGTGCGGGCGGTGCGCTGGTCGATATCGAGGCCGGGGTTGAGCTCGGCGACATCGACCACGGCGAGTGTGCCACTGGCGGTGACCTGATCGCAGACGGCCTGGATCGTCGACAGCGCGACGCCGTAGGCGGCGGGCGCGCTGACGCCGGGAGCGACCGCGGCGGGCAGCACATCGAGATCGATGGTCAGATATAGCAGATCGATCCCGGCCAGGAAGTCCGCGACGAACGCGGTGACCCTGGCCGGTTCGCAGTCGTCGTCGAGCAGATACCGCACGCCGAACCGGTCGGCGGTGTCGAACAGGGCGGTGGTGTTGCTTGGCTGGCTGATCCCGACCACCGCGTAGCGCACGTCGGGGTCGGCCTCGAGGATCTGCCGGAACGGCGTGCCCGAGCTGGGTACCGGATCGGGGCGCAGGTCGAAATGCGCGTCCAGATTGAGGATTCCGACGATGGTGCCCGGCGTGCGGCGGGCCGCACCCGCCACCCCGAGGTACGTGCCGTAGGCGACTTCGTGCCCGCCACCGAGGACGACCGGGAAGGCGCCGTCGTCCAGCAGGTCCGACACCGTCGCACCGAGCAGGCGCTGACCGTCTTCGAGCCGGTCGTCGGTGACCGCCACGGTGCCCGCGTCGAACGCGCGCAGCGGGGTGCCGAGCGCCATCGGTGACAGCGCGCGGCGCAGCGCCTCCGGCCCCTGCGCCGCACCCCGGCGACCCTTGTTGCGCCGCACCCCTTCATCACTGGCGAAGCCGACGAACACGCACGCACCGGGATCGGCGCCCGGCTCGTACGACGTGACCGCCTGGTGCCAGCGCAGATGCTCGGGCCTGGTGCCGTCGATCCGGCCGGTCCACGAGGATTCCGACATCATCGGGCAGACCTCATCGAGAGAGCTCCGAGGAAACCCCGGGCTTCAGCCGTGGGGAGGAATCGGAGCTAAACGTTTTTCTGGTTCTCGACATAGCGTTTCACTACCTCCAGGGTTGCGCCGCCGACAGTGGCGACGAAGTACGAGTTGGTCCACAAGGTGGGCAAGCGGGACTTGAGGGCGGGGAACTCGGCGCGCAGGACGCGGGAGGAGCGGCCCTTGATCTGTTTGACCAGGCGGTGAATCCCGAACTGCGGATCGCATGAGACGAGCAGGTGCACTTGGTCGGGCATGGTTTCCAGCTCGATGATGTGTGCGTCTCGTTCGGTGCAGACTTCCTGGATGAGTTGCTCGAGACGGTCTTCGATGCGTCCGTCGATGACTGGCCGCCGGTATTTCGGGCACCACACGACGTGGTAGGTGCAGCAGTAGACGACGTTGTTGTTCGATCGGATCTCGTCCACGCTAACAGTATATTGCTCAGTGCTGTATAACCGAACGTATGGGCGAGACCGTGCGCTACACCTACCGCTTGCGCCCCGGTGCGCAAGCGGTGCGCGCGCTCGAATCCGAATGGCATCGCTGCCGTTTCCTGTGGAACGAAGCCGTCCACCAGCAGTGCGACGGTGAAAGGCCCACCTTCTCTCGCCTGTCGAAGATGCTCACCGAAGCCCGTGCCCGCACCGCATGGTTGCGGGAGGGATCGCAGGTCGCCCAACAGCAGATGCTGCGCACCTACTCCCAAGCATTGGACCATTCGTTCAAGGTGAAGGGACGCGGCCGACCGACCGTCAAGCGGCGCAGGACTTCCCTGCCGTCGTTGGAGTACACGACACGCGGGTTCGGTATCGCCCACGGCAAGCTCGCCTTGCCGAAGGGCGTCACCATCCCGGTCGTGTGGTCGCGGGGGCTGGCGTCCCCGCCGTCGTCGGTCCGCGTCTACAAGGATTCGCTCGGCCACTGGTACGCCTCGTTCGTCGTCCGCCGCGAAGTCGAACCCGCTCCCATCGCCACGGGCGCGATCGGTATCGACTGGGGTGTCTCCACCACGGCAACCACCACCAGCCCCGCCCATGACCTGCCGTATTCGGGGCATCGCCGCCGCTGCGCCGCCGAACTCGCGCGCGCCCAGCGGAAGATGGCCCGCCGACGACGCCCCAGGGGCCAGGCCCCCAGCCGCGGCTACCAGCAGGCGCGGCATGAAGCTGCCCGCCTGCACAAGAAAGCGGCCCGGCAGAACGCCTATGCGGCACGAGTGTGGGCGCGTCGTGTCGTCGCCAACCACCACACAATCGCGGTTGAGGACTTCAAACCGAAGTTTCTCACTCGTTCCACGATGGCGCGGAAAGCGGCGGATGCTGCGATCGGTGCTGCGAAACGAGAACTGATCGAGCGTGCCATGCGGGCGGGGCGAAAGGTGGTGTTGGTTCCGCCCGCATACACGACGATGACCTGCGCGAGCTGTGGAGCGAGAGCCAAGCAGCGGCTTGCCTTGCAAGTGAGGATCTTCAGTTGCGAGTCCTGCGGGCACACCGCAGACCGTGACCGGAACGCCGCCACCGTAATTCTGGCGGCCACGGTAGAACTCGACCGTGCCAGTGCTGACGACGTAAGACATTGCGGGCCTCCCTCCGGGGCGGTCAGTGGTGCAGTCCGAGCTGGAAATCCCCCGGCTTCAGCCGTGGGGAAGGGTTAATTCGAGTAGGCGAGCACGCCGCCGCGCCACACCTGGCTGATCAGCGGGACTCCGGGACGATAGGCCAGATGCAGGTGCGACGGAGCGTCCAGCGCGATCGCGTCGGCCCGCACGCCGGGCGTGAGCGCGCCGATATCGGTGCGCCGCAACGCCTGTGCGCCACCCGCGGTCGCCGCCCAGACTGCCTCATCGGGAGTCATGTGCAAGTCCCGGACCGCCAGGGCGATACAGAACGGCAGGCTCGTCGTGTAGCTCGTGCCGGGATTGCAGTCGGCGCCCAGCGCCACGGTGACGCCTGCGTCGAGCAGTGCCCGCGCGTCGGGATAGCTGTTGCGGGTGCAGAAGTCGGCGCCGGGCAACAGCGTGGCCACGGTCTCGCTGCCCGCCAGCGCGTCGATATCGGCGGCGCTCACATGCGCGACGTGATCGACCGACGCGGCGCCCAGCTCCACCGCGAGCTGCACACCGGGTCCCTGATGCAGCTGATTGCCGTGCACGCGCGGCACCAGACCGTGCGCGATGCCCGCCGAGAGCACCGCGTGGGCCTGCTCGCGGTCGAATGCGCCCTGCTCACAGAACACATCGATCCACCGGGCGTGCGGCGCGCACCGTGGAATCATCTCGGCGCACACCATCGCCACGTAGTCGTCGGCCCGCCCTGCGTACTCCGGCGGCGGCACATGCGCGGCGAGCAGGGTCACCTCGTCGGTGAACCGGCCCGCGATCACGACGCTGCGCAGTTCGTCGGCGATGGTCTGGCCGTAGCCGCTCTTGCATTCGACCGTCGTGCTGCCCGCGCGCAGCGACTCGTCCATGAGCCGCTGCACATTCGCCGCGAGCTGCTCGTCGGTCGCCGCGCGGGTGGCCTCGATGGTGGTGCGAATACCTCCGGCCCCGTAGGGGCGCCCGGCCATCCTGGCCGCGAACTCCTCGGCGCGATCACCGGCGAACACCAGGTGCGAGTGGGTCTCGACGAATCCCGGCAGTACCGCCCGCCCGCCGAGGTCGACGCCGGTGTCGGCGGCGGGCGCGTCGGCGCTGTCGCCGACCCAGACGACGGTGTCGCCGTCGAAGACGACGGCGGCGTCGCGCCGGATGCCGAGCGGACCGTCGCCCAGGGCGGGATCGTTGGTGACGAGGGTGCCGATATCGGTCAGTGCGGTGGTGGGCACTGGGGGAGTCCTCCTAGCTGCGGGTGTCGACCATCTCGGTGTGCGTGGGGTAGATCATGCGCGCGGGCGGGTCGGCCGTGCGGCGCGCGATCGGGTAGTAGATCGCGCCGGTGAACACGATGCCGACGATCCAGGAGATATCGGCGCCGCCGAGCAGGTGCGTGATCGGACCGGTGTAGAGCTTCTGCGCGAGGAACGGGATCTGGGCGAGGACGCCGAGGCCGTAGCAGAGCAACGCTGGCACGTTCCACGCCCCGTAGCGCCCGTTCGGATCGTAGAGCGCGGGCAGGTCGACCCGTTCCTTCGAAATCAGGTAGTAGTCGATCAGATTGATCGCGCTCCACGGCGTGAACACCATGAGCAGCACCAGCACGAAGTTCTTGAAGTTGTTCAGGAAGTCCGCGCTCGCGGCGAGCGCGATCACCATCGAGACGCCGACGAAGCCGACGATGTACAGGGTGCGAGCGCGGGTGGAGATCTGCGAGCGGCCGTCGAACGCGGTCACGGTGGTCAGGATCGACATGAACCCGCCGTAGGCGTTGAGCACGTTCACCGTCAGCTTGCCCACCACGATCACCAGATACACGCAGAACGCGAGGAACGCGGGCCCGGCCAGCTCGCCGAGGAACCCGACTTGATCAGCGAGGAATGCCTTGCCCGCGACCGCGGCCACCAGCGCGCCGAGAGTCATCGACCACTGCGAGCCGAGCACGCTGCCCAGGAACGTCGACCAGAACGTGGTGCGCTCGCTGGTGCTGCGCGGCAGGTACCGGGAGTAGTCGGCGACGTACGGGCCGAAGGTCAGCTGCCAGCCAGCGCCGAGGGAGATCGCGAGCAGGAAGGTCGCCGCGTCGAACCCGATCACGCCGACGAAGTCGCCGACCGGATACTCGGCGAACAGCCGGACCGTCAGATACGTGAACCCGACGATGCCGATCACCGTCGCGACCCGCCCGACGACATGGATCAGCCGATACCCGGTGACCGCGACGAACGCGGTGAGCGCCCCGAAGATCACGATGCCGATCACCGGATTTTCGACATGCAGCATGTTGTTCACCGCCTGCCCGGCCAGCACGGTGCCGGTCGCGGCGAAGCCGAGGTACATCAGGATCACCAGCACCAGCGGGACCACCGCGCCCTTGACCCCGAACTGGGCCCGGCTGGAGATCATCTGCGGCAGGCCCATGCGCGGTCCCTGCGCCGAGTGCAGCGCCATCACGACTCCGCCGAAGACATTGCCCAGCAGCAGGCCGATGATCGCCCACAGCGCGTCGGCGCCGAACACCACCGCGAGCGCGCCGTCCACGACCGCCGTGATCTGCATATTCGCCCCGAACCACAGCGTGAACTGGCTGCGCGGTGTGCCGTGCCGTTCGCTGTCGGGGACGACGTCGATGGTGCGGCGTTCGGGCGTGAGGAGGTCCTCGGAGCCGGTCGTTGTCATAGCGGCCTGTCTTTCTGCGGTGACGCCGTCGACCCGAGCATGTGCGCTGGGTCACGTTCGATATGTATATGCCTGTATAGACAGGTACGTCAAGCGCTAGGCTCCCGGTCGACCACGCCGCGCATTGACACGGCTGTATATACAGGTTTATACATGTACCGGTCGCTGTGACCGGCCCCACAGGCGAATCCATCGGGTGATCACCCGCTCCGTGCGCCTTTCCGATCCCGGGAGAATGGTTTGAACAAGCCCGTTGCTGTGCTGACGCGCGGACTCACCGCGCGCCACATCCGTTTCATCGCGCTCGGCTCGGCCATCGGCACCGGCCTGTTCTACGGCTCGGCGGAGGCGATCCACCGCGCGGGCCCGTCGGTGCTGCTGGCGTACCTGATCGGCGGCGCCGCGATCTATATCGTGCTGCGCGCCCTGGGCGAGATGGCGGTCAGCAACCCGGTCTCGGGCTCGTTCGGCGAATACGCCAGCAAGCACCTCGGTCCGCTGCCCGGCTTCCTGACCGGCTGGACCTACACCTTCGAGATGCTCATCGTCTGCCTGGCCGACGTCACCGCGTTCGGCGTCTACATGGGCTTCTGGTTCCCCGACGTGCCCCGCTGGATCTGGGTGCTGTCGATCATCTTCTTCATCGGCGCCGTCAACCTGCTCAGCGTGAAGGTGTTCGGCGAGGTCGAGTTCTGGTTCAGCCTGGTCAAGATCGTCGCCATCGTCGCGATGATCGCCGGCGGCATCGCCATCCTGATCTTCGGCTTCGGCATCCACGACACCAGCGGCGGCGTGCAGAATCTGTGGACCGACGGCGGCTTCTTCCCGACCGGCTTCGGCGGCTTCGTCGCCTGCTTCGCCATCGTGATGTTCGCCTTCGGTGGCACCGAGATCATCGGCATCACCGCGGGAGAGGCCGAGGACCCGCAGCGCACGATCCCGCGCGCGATCAACACCGTGCCCATCCGGATCATCCTGTTCTACGTACTCACCCTCGCGGTGATCATGGCGATCAACCCGTGGCAGAGCATCGGCGACGAGGGCAGCCCGTTCGTGCAGATCTTCCAGAGCCTTGGCCTCGGTCCCGCGGCGGCGGTGCTCAACGTCGTCGTGATCACCGCGGCGCTGTCGGCCATCAACAGCGACATCTTCGGCGCGGGGCGGATGATGTATGGCATGGCCCAGCGTGGTCAGGCGCCCGCGGTGATGCGGCGGGTCTCGCGCAACGGCGTGCCGTGGATGACGGTGGTCGTCATGACCGTCACCCTGCTTGTCGGTGTGCTGCTGAACTACCTGATCCCGGACAAGGTGTTCCTGGTGATCGCCTCGATCGCCACCTTCGCGACCATCTTCGTCTGGCTGATGATCCTGTTCTCGCAGTACCGCTCGCGACAGCGGATGTCGGCGCAGCAGGTCGCCGCGCTGAAGTTCCCGGTGCCGTTCTGGCCGTACGGGCAGCTGATCACCATCGGTTTCCTGGTGTTCGTGATCGCGGTGATCGCCTTCGACGCCGACAGCAGGGTGGCGCTGGTCGTCGGCGCGGTGTGGCTGGCGCTGCTGTGCGTGGCCTACCGCCTGTGGGTGCGCCCCGTTCCGGCCGAGCCCGAAGCGGTTCCCGCGCCGGAACCCGTCGCCGATATCGCCTGAAAGTTTTTGTCTCGCACAGAGTTCGGAATGGAGAAGCATAGTGAGCATCGACTCGGACCGGTCCGCGCCGGTCACCGTGGAACCGGTCGTCGTCGGCACGGGTCCGGTGGCGCCGCAGGACGTGGTGCGGGTGGCCAGGGACGGCGCCGCGGTGCGGCTGTCCGACGCGGCGCTCGCGGCGATGGGGGAGAGCAGGCGGCGGATCGAGGCGCTGGCGGCCGACCCGAAGCCGGTGTACGGCGTGTCCACCGGGTTCGGCGCGCTGGCCGTCCGCCACATTCCGCTCGAACTACGTAAGCAGTTGCAGCGCAGCCTGATTCGCTCGCATGCGGCGGGTTCGGGTGCCGAGGTGGAGCGGGAGGTGGTGCGCGCGCTGATGCTGCTGCGCCTGTCGACCCTGGCCACCGGCCGGACCGGCGTGCGGCCGGTCGTCGCGCAGACCTATGCCGCGCTGCTGTCGGCGGGGATCACGCCGGTGGTCTACGAGTACGGCAGCCTCGGCTGTTCCGGTGACCTCGCGCCGCTGGCCCACGTCGCGCTGGCCGTCCTCGGTGAGGGCACGGTCCGCGACGCCGACGGCGCCTTGCTGCCCGCCGCGGAGGCGCTGGCGGCCGCGGGCATCGCCCCGGTCGAGCTGGCGGAGAAGGAAGGCCTGGCGCTGATCAACGGCACCGACGGCATGCTCGGCATGCTGGTGCTCGCCTGCCACGACCTGCGCGATCTGCTGCGCCTGGCCGATGTGACCGCGGCCATGAGCGTGGAGGGCCTGCTCGGCACCGACAAGGTCTTCGCCGCCGACCTGCAGGCCCTGCGCCCCCAGCCCGGCCAGGCGATCGCCGCCGCCAATATGACCCGTCTGCTCGCCGATTCGGCGATCGTGGCCAGTCACGCGACCCCTGACTGCACCGTCGTCCAGGACGCCTACTCGCTGCGCTGCGCACCGCAGGTGGCGGGCGGCGCCCGCGACACCCTCGCCCACGCCGAACGCGTCGCGGGCTACGAACTGGCGTCGGCTGTCGACAATCCCGTGGTCACCCTCGACGGCCGTGTCGAGTCCAACGGCAATTTCCACGGCGCCCCCGTGGCCTATGTGCTGGACTTCCTCGCCATCGTCGTCGCCGATGTCGCCAGCATCAGCGAACGCCGCACGGACCGCTTCCTGGACAAGGCCCGCAACCACGGCCTGTCCCCGTTCCTCGCCGACGATCCCGGCGTCGACAGCGGCCACATGATCGCCCAGTACACCCAGGCCGCCATCGTCTCCGAGCTCAAGCGCCTCGCCGCGCCCGCCTCGGTCGACTCGATCCCGTCCTCGGCGATGCAGGAGGACCACGTCTCGATGGGCTGGTCGGCGGCCCGCAAGCTCCGCCGCTCCATCGACGGTCTCACCCGGGTTCTCGCGATCGAGGCCCTCACCGCCGCCCGTGCCCTCGACCTGCGTGCCCCGCTGACCCCGGCCCCGGCGACAGCGGCCGTCCGCGATGTTCTGCGCGCGCACGTCGACGGCCCCGGCCCCGACCGTTACCTCGCCCCCGAGATCGACGCCGCAGTCCGCCTCGCCGCCTCCGGTGCCCTCCTCGCCGGCGCCGAATCGGTGGTCGGACCGCTAGGCTGACTCGTTTCGCCGACGGTGCCCCTGCCGAAATCGGCAGG